>NZ_DGRS01000080.1:0-92241 GCF_002391155.1 Megasphaera sp. UBA4382
CTAGCTTATGCTAGTGCTTTTTTTTATGGTTCGTGATTAGTGGGAAGTGAAGAAAACAGGACACCAGCCCAATACGGCTGGTGTCCTGTTCATTAGATGGCTGCCTGCTAGTGGATAGACGCTGACTGCAATCTTCCTTTAGCGAAGCGGATTCCCAGGTCAACGGCACTGAACATGCTGTCTTCTTTGGCAATTCCCTTGCCGGCTATGTCAAAGGCCGTACCGTGGTCTACGGAAGTACGGATAATAGGCAGTCCCAGTGTGACGTTGACTCCCGTATCGAAAGCCATCATTTTCATGGGGATGTGACCCTGGTCATGGTACATGGCCACGACGATATCGTATATTCCTTTATACGCTTTCAGGAAGACCGTATCAGGCGGTACCGGTCCGTCAACGTACAGTCCTTCTGCCCGGGCTTCCCCGATAGCCGGGATGATTTCTTCTATTTCTTCCCGGCCAAACAGCCCATGTTCCCCACTGTGCGGATTGAGGCCGGCGACAGCGATATGAGGATTGTCCAGGCCCAGACGTTTCATGGCATTATGGGCGAGGTGGATACATTCCAGAACACGTACCTTTTTGGCACGGTCGCAGGCTTCACGAAGAGAACAGTGAGTAGAAACGTGTACGACAGACATATTCTGACTCCAGAGCATCATCGTATAGTGTTTCGTCCCCGTAAGGGTAGCGAAAATTTCCGTATGCCCGTCAAAATTGTGCCCTCCTTTATGCAGAGCTTCCTTATTAAGTGGTGCCGTCGTTACGACCTGTATCTGACCTTCCATTGCATCGTGAATGGCGCGGGCAATGTACTGATAGGCAGCATCACCAGCAACGGGCGATACTTTTCCGATTTCAATATCTTTTCCTATTTCCAGATCGACGACGGAAATAATATTGATATGGCCGGGCTGGAATTCGGATGGCGATGAAATGACAGATAGTGGTGTTTTGAGGTGAAGTAACTGATGATAATACTGAAGCACGCCGTAACTTCCGTAAATCAGGACGGATTCCTGATATTCCGGCCTGGCGTCAATGGCTTTCAACGATACTTCCGGGCCGATTCCGGCGGGATCCCCCATAGTAATACCGACAAATTGATTCATATGATTTCCTCCTGTTTCTCCGCCTATGCGTTGCGGGGAATTTTTTTCAAACACTGAAGTGCTTTCCATATATCCGGTGCAGCTCCAAAGGCTCCGGCTTTGGTCACTACAGGCAACTGTGGGCAGACCCCTTCGAGAAGGCGCCCTTGTACAAATCCGGGAAGGATTTCCCGTTCAATCTGGAATCCGCAGGCCTGGAGTTGTTCAACGACGGCGATGGCCGTGTCACCGCCTGTGAGAAAGAGCCCACAAAGGGAACTGTGGGCAGTGATAGCCATGGCGGTCTGGCTGAGAATGCGTTTGGTAAATGCGGCCAGTTCGTCTGAAGAAATACTGCGTTCCTTTCCATAGTCCAGAAAGGTTTCATAGTCTTCCCGTGTTGCCGCTGCCGTAACCAGGACATCCGTTCCTTCGTCAAGGGAAGCAATGGCTGCGTGAATATACGGTGCAAGGGAAGCCCCTTCATAGAGCTGCTCCATGGGAAGCTTGTGGATGACAGCGCCCTGTTTCTGACAAAAGGCCAGCTGTTCCATCGTGCGGGTGCTGACACTGCCGACGATAGCCAGGGCCGGACAGGGGGCATAGCAGATCTGGAGAAGGGCATTGGCAAGGCCGGCCGAACCAATCCAGAGAATCTTCTGTTTCTGGGCCAGTTCCTGACGGGCAATGGCATACAGGTCGTCATCCGTTCTGGCATCAAAGATATAACCGCCCGGTTCCCAATCGGATTTTGGTATTTCTCTATGTATAGGCGTATCCAGACAGGGACTGAGTAGTTCGGATAACGTATCTGTTTTCAGCGGATTGCGGGGATCACAGGCAATTTCCGTTTCCATCAGAGGAACGCCGTGTACATGGAGGCGTCCGTCCTGTACGGTCCGGCCCTGTGATGGCAGCGATGGAGCAAAGACGATAATATCCGGGTGGCAGGCGGCAATGACGGCTTTGATTTCTGCCGTGATATTACCGCGCAGTGTAGAATCCACTTTTTTATACAAAAAGCGGCAGCTGCCAGTCTGTTCTACTGCTGAGGCCATGGCATAAACCCGTTTATAGGCATCGGTTCCACTGATAATGCGGCTTTCACTATCAATGACAATGCTTTCAGATCCCGGTCGGATGTCTTCGGCACGGAGTATGACGGAAACGGGGAGTCCTCGTTTGGCAACCTGTACTCCTGTGTCGTTGGCTCCGGTAAAATCATCAGCCAGAATGACAAATTCGTGCATGTGTATTTCCTCCTTCAGACATGATAAAAAGTAACACCGTGTTTTTGTAATATATCCTGTTCCTGGCGGGTGGGAAGATAATCACTAATGATGGCAGCCATATCGAAAATACTGGCAATGGTATATATTTTATGCTTCCTGAACTTTGAATGATCTGCCAGCAGGATGACTTTGTCCGAAACATTCATACAAATTTTTTTTATGGAAATTTTTTCGGCGTTAGCTGTCATGATATGCCAGTCGGGTGTGATGGCCTGCGTTCCCAGGAAACAAATATCAAAATGAAACTGCCCGACCATCTGGGCAGCCAGAGGCCCGCAGACGGCACAGGAAGATGCATCTATTTTCCCTCCTAACAGTATGACAGTAATGCCCTGGGCCGGTGTCAGTGTCTGGGCGATAGCCAGATCATTCGTAACGACGGTAAGAGAACTCCACCTTTTCCCGCTTATGAGGACAGCTAGCTCGTAATTGGTTGTTCCTGCATCCAGATAGAGGCACATGGCATCGTCTACTTTTGCCAGTGCGGCAGCGGCTATCTGCTGTTTTTCTTTCCGATGGACTTGCTGGCGGTTGTGGTAGGCCGCTTCCTGTACAGAAGACTCCGCCAGGACAGCTCCGCCATGACTCTTTTTTATCAGCCCTTGTTGTTCTAATAGATGTAAATCCCGGCGTATGGTCATGGGAGCGACTTGTAATTTTTCTGCCAGTGCCTGCACGGTTACGACCTGCTGGGCATACAATTCATCCATGATGCACTGACGGCGTTGAACCGGTACTATTTTTACACACCTCCTTGTTGTATTAATAAAAACAAACAATAAATATGGTAATTAATGTTCTTTTATGTTTGTATATTATAACAAAAGCAGAAAATATCGTCAATAATGAATCTATTAACACGTATTGAACTATTTATTATGCTATAAATATGAATAAATATAAAAACAGAAATAGAAATAATTTCGATTTGAAATAAAAAGAGAACATGAAGCGGATAGATTTTTTTACATGTCATTTGTGGAATAAAATGGTCAATATATCTATAGTATGATGAAATTATAAGTATATATGGCAGATTCTTGGTTTTAATGAAAAAATAATATTGATTTTTTATTGATAACATGTACAATAACATTAATGCGTATGCTACCTGCATATGTTGTATATATATGTTTGATTTACGAATAAATAAAACTGTTTGCTGTATAACAAGGGGGATTATGATGAATCGAGTATACAAAGTAATCTGGAATCGGACGAAGCAGTGTTATATGGTCGTTTCTGAATTTGTCAAGCAGGCTGGTAAAGTGAAGAGTACCCATCTTTTCGCTGCTATGGGCAAGACGACGGCTGCTGTAGGGTTAGGGGCAGCTTTATTATTTCCTCTGGGGGGAATGAATGCATCTGCCGCAACAGGCAACAAAATAATTGGCGGCAGTCAAACCGCAGTGACCGATGCTGAAGGGAAACAAGACCAGGCGGAGGCTACCGGGGATTATTCCACGGTCAGCGGTGGGGAACTCAACCATGCAAATGGAAACTACTCTAGCGTCAGCGGCGGCTCAAAGAACCATGCCACAGGAGAAAGTTCCAGTGTCAGCGGCGGTGGCGATAATATTGCTTCGGGGAAAAAATCCAGCATCAGCGGTGGCAAGCAAAATAAGGCCACCGGGGAATTCTCCAGTGTATCCGGTGGCGATCAGAATGAGGCTGCCGGGAACCAGTCTACCATCAGTGGCGGTACGGCCAATAAAACCACCGGTGACTGGTCTACCATTGTAGGAGGTGCTTACAATGTAGCCGGTGGCAACAGCTCTCTGGCTCTGGGCGGTATGATGTCCGCTGTGCAGGGGATGTATTCCGTGGGCATTGCCGGCGGGAGCACCAGTGCTGCTGCAACGCAGGGGTTTGCGGCTGGCTACCAGTCCGCTGTCAATGTGGCCTATGGAACAGCCATCGGGTATCAGGCAGTGGCTAATACAGCCAATACGATTTCTTTTGGCCATGTAAAGGGAGATACGTATTATGCTTCTGATCCCTGGGATCATACCATTAGTACCCTTACCTTTGACTCGGATTCCTACAACCGTCTCGTCAATGTAGCTGATGGCATCAATGACCACGATGTGGTGGTCATGGAACAGCTCAAGAACGCCGAGGCAGAAGCGGTGGCAACGGCCAAGAACCAGATCAAGGTCAAAGGCGATGAAAAGAATGTCCATGCAGAAGAATCTACGGACAGCACCACTGGGGTTCAGACCACCACCATCAGCCTGAAACCGAAAGTCACCCTGCAGGACAGCACCGATACCACAGGCAGCAAGGCCGTCGTCCTTGACGGCACAGCAGGCACCATTTCCGCCGGCCTCAGCACCGATGCAGCCAATTATATTTCCCTGAACGGCACGGCAGGCCTGGCCAATATCGGGGCCATCACCATTGGCAAGCAGCCCAGCTATACCTATACCTATTACGTTCCTGTCTATGACAGCAATGGCAATATTACAAGCCTTTCCTCCACCCGTACCACGGAAAGCGGCAATTTCATCACCGGTCTCACCAATACCACCTGGACGCCGGGGAAATATGCCTCCGGACGGGCGGCTACGGAAGACCAGCTGGAACAGGCAGGCCGCCATTTCCTGAGCATCAAAACCGGTACCAAAACCAATGGCACCACCATTGCGGAAAATACGCTGGCCAACTACTATAATGATGGCGCCACCGGCACCTATTCCCTGGCCTTCGGCGTGAATACCAAGTCCAGCGGCGATTATGCCACTTCCATGGGCATCAATTCCACCGCCAGCGGTCTGGGAGCTCTGGCGGTAGGATATGACAATACGGCGTCAGGAACAGAGTCTGTTTCCGTAGGTACAGAAAATAAAGCTGCAGGGAATTTTTCTGTTGCCCTTGGTGTATTTGCCAATGCAGGGACAGCCAATACGGATACTTCTTCTACGACCAATGGAGCTGCTGTAGCTGTAGGTTTCCAGGCTTCGGCTACCAAGACCGGCAGTTCTGCGTATGGGTATAATGCCAAGGCTGTGCAGGATGAAGGTACGGCTCTGGGCGTATCATCCGTCGCCAATGTGGAAGGCGGCGTGGCTGTAGGCGCCCATTCTATTGCTGATGTGGCGAAAGGAGCCAAAGGCTATCTGGCTGGCGACAGTGATACGTCCACCACCTGGGTCTCCACGGCAGGGGCCATGTCCCTGGGCGGCAATACCAAGGATGAAAAGGGCAATGCCATCACCGTTTCCCGTCAGATTACCAATCTGGCCGCCGGCACCAATGACACCGACGCTGTCAACGTGGCCCAGCTGAAAGCCGTAGAAAGCGAAGGCTTGAATTTCCAGGGGAACAATACGGATACCACTGTCCACACCAACCAGGGCGGCACCCTCCAGATCCAAGGCAGTGGTACCAAGGCATCTACGGAATATTCCGGAGAGAATATCCTGGTCACCGGGGTCAGCGAAACGGCCGATGACGGGAAGACGGTCATCACCAAACTGAATATCGGCCTGGACAAGAACATCCGGGTAGACAGTGTCACCGCCGGTCAGGCCACCACCGATTCCGTGCAGGGTTATGCCGGTTCTGTGAAAATCGTAGGGCCCAATTCCGATAGTACGAAGTATGTGGCGACTTCCCTGGGAGTGGGGTATGGCACCAATGATGTAAGTGGCACCAATATCAACCGGCTCCAGTATATCGATGGGGACGGTACCACCAGACATGCGGTGGCGACACTGGATGATGGGCTGAAGCTGGCTGGCGACACAGGTTCAGGCACCGTGAAGCTGGACAATACGCTGACTGTTTCTGGTGGAGAGACCAACGCTTCCAATCTGGCCTCCGGCAATAACATCGGCGTCACGGCCAGTGACGGAAAGCTTCAGATCCAGCTGGCCAAGAATCTCACCGGACTCAACTCGATTACAGCGGGCACGGTGGTCATGGGCAGTCAAAGTGATGGCAGTGATGCTACGAAGACAGGCAATTATGTCACCGGTCTGGATAACAAGACCTGGACCGTAGGCACCACCACGGCTGTCAGTGGCCGGGCGGCCACGGAAGACCAGCTCCAGAGCGTGGCTTCCGTCGTAAGCAGTAACCAGACAAATATTGCCGCCAATACGGCAGCCATTGCCAAAGGGCTGAACTTTACTACCAATACCACTGATGCTTCCAGCACCACGGGCTACAAAGCAGTGAACAAGGCGCTGGGGGATACGGTGTCCATCAAGGCCCATGATGCCCAATCCGGTCACACCTATACCACGGACAATCTGACCACTTCCATCGATGACAGCGGGAACATCACCATTGCCATGGATACCCAGCTGACGGCGGACAAAGTGACCGTGGGAACCGGGAGCAAGGCCCTGATCCTGGAGGGGTCCAACGGTACCCTGACCACAGGATCTTCCACCCTGAACGGCAGCGGACTTTCCCTCACCGGCGGCCCCAGTATCACCACAAGCGGCATCAGCGGCGGCAGCAAACAGATTACCGGTGTCGCCAGCGGTGCCAGCGGTGTGGATACGGCCGGGAAAGCCGTCTATGGAACGGCAGATAACGCCGCCAACATCGGCGATGTGAAGACCATCGCCAGCCAGATGGTCACCGTAAGCAAGGACAGCACCAAAAACAATACGAAGGTCACCAAGACCACCAAGACGGATGGCACCGTGGATTATGAAGTGGCCCTGAATGATACCCTGACGCTGGGTGACAATGGGTATGCGGTACTGAACGGCACCGCCGGGACCCTGTCTCTGGGAACCCTGCTGTTCATGGATGGAATCAATGGCTACGGGACCATCGGCAGCCTCCATTTGGGAAATTATGGCTCTGACAGCACCTGGTCTCTGACGGACAATAAGGGGAACGCTGTTTCTTCAGGCATCTATCTGACCGGTCTCACCAATACTTCCTGGACCACCGCGGACCCCACCTATGTAAGCGGCCGGGCGGCCACGGAAGATGAGCTGGCCGCCGTTTCCTCCACCGTGAATGCCGGCTGGAAAGCCCAGATCAACGGTACTACGGATGTGAAGACTGTTACACCCACCGATAATACCCTGAACTTTGTGGCAGGAGATAACATCGCTCTTACGCAAAACGGGGATATCCAGATTGCTACCACTCCCAATGTGGAATTTACCACGGTCCGGGTAGGCGGCACCAGTGGCACCGACGGTACCTACACCGGAGGCATTTACCTGGGCAGCCAGGCCGGCGGCGGAGCCAACAGCGGCACGGGATTCTACATTACAGGGCTCCAGAATACCAACTGGGACGCCAATTCCATCGTCAGCGGCCGGGCGGCCACGGAAGATCAGCTCCAGAAAGCCATTACCGAAGTACAGACCGGTACCCTGGCCAGCGACAACTATGTGACGGACGGGGCGGCCGCGGATGATACCAACAACCCGGGACAGCTGAAAGTGACCCTGAATGAGAAAAACGGCAATTCTGTCAATGTTTCCGGGCTCCACGACTACTATGTGACCGGGGGCAGTGTTTCTACGAAAGTCACGGAAGCCGATGACGGGATTACCTCCACCAGTGCCACACTGACCCTGACCAAAAATGACAATTCAACAGTAGCAGTGGATCTGTCCGGCCTGTCCAGCATGGATTACCATCTGGTGGAAAATTCCGCCACTGGCTCCGACGGGAAATATTCTGTGGACGACAACGGAGATGTGACCCTGACGGTAGCGAGCTCCACCGATCCCACAGGGAAGGAAATCACCATTTCCGGCCTGGCCAGCAAAACAGCCCTGGAACAGGGACTGACCTTCACGGCCAGCGCCCTGGCGGACGGGGCCACTTCCCTGACCCATACGGCCCAGCTGGGAGATACCATCGGCATTTATGGGGGCACGAAACAGGACGGCCATACCTACAATACCAGCAACATCACCACCACCATCAGCGATAAAGGGGATATCCGGGTGCTCCTGGACGATAACCTGACCGCCACCAGCCTGACGGCCGGGTCCGAGAAGACGGATACGGCTGCTGGCGTGGATGGCATGGTTACCGCTACCGGGACGGGCGGCGCCTACCTGACCATGAACGGCGCCGATGGGTCCCTGCGCGTGGGCGATGCCAGCGGGAACTTTGCCGCCATGGTCCAGAATTACGGCGGGCCCAAATTCCTGAACAGTACAGCGGCTGGTTCGCCGCGCTTCCAGTATTGGGCTGCCAGTGCCGGAGAGGATGAAACTACGGCAGCCAAGACTCTCTATACCCTGGCCACCTTAAATGATGGGATCCAGCTTTCCGGGGACAGCGGCACCGGATCCGTACTTTTGAATAATACGCTGACGGTAACAGGCGGCGAAGATTCCTCTTCTGACCTTTCTTCCGGCAGCAACATTGGGGTTGCCGCTTCCGGCAGCACCCTCAAGCTGAAGCTGGCCAAGAATCTGACCGGCCTCACTTCCATTTCCCTGGGGAATGACCTGGTCCTGGGGAACCAGACCAGCGGCTCTGCCACCGGGGACTATCTCACCGGGCTGGACAACACCACCTGGAGCGGGACGCCTGTCTCTGGACGGGCGGCTACGGAAGACCAGCTGGCCAGCGTCAGCACCAGCCTGAAGAGCAAGACCACCGGGGGCTTTGGCCTTACGGCAGATGTGGCGGACAGCACCGGCAGCAAAGAGGTGAAGCAGGACCTGGGAAGCACCATCAAGATTACGGCAGCCGGCGATGAGAACCTGACCACCACGGCTGATACGACGGATACAGCCATCAAGCTGGCTCTCAGCAAAAACCTGAAGCTCACATCTGCCACCTATACGGATACGGCAGGAAATACCACGTCCGTAACCGGCACGGGGATCACCATTGCCAAGGCCGGTTCCACCGAGGGTGGAAGGGTGTCTCTGACCACCACCGGTCTGGACAACGGGGGCAGCCAGATCGTGAATGTAGCGAGCGGCCTGGGCGATACGGCATTGGCTGATGCCACGGGAGATACCTTGAACCATGCGGCCACCATTGGTGACCTAAAGGCAGCAGCCCAGGGGGCGACGGACAGCTCCGATGCCAAAGGCCTGAACTTTCTGGGGAACAGCAATCCTTCGGACAGTTCCGGCAACACGACAGCCCTCCATGCTGATTTGGGCGGCACCGTATCCATCCTGGGTACAGGCACCGATGAGGATGCCAATTACTCCGGCCGCAACGTGAAGGTCATCAACAAGAACAATGCCCTCTATGTGGAACTGGACAAGGATCTGGAAGCCCGGTCCATGCAGGTGGGCTATGGCGAAAGCGGCAATAATATCCAGGGCCAGCTGCTCCTGTACGGACCAAACAGCGACAACACCTATTCCAACCTGATTGTGGAAAGCCAGTATATGGATGGAAAACCCTATCTGACCAATACCACTTCCAAGGGCGATAAACGGCTTGTTTACAAAGATGGAACGGATGATGCCATCCATACGGTAGCCACCATGAGTGACGGCCTGAAGTTCAGCGATGACAACGGCAGTACAGCAGCTATTACTCTGGGGAGCACGCTGGCTGTCACCGGCGGTGCCGCCAAAGAAAAACTGGCCAAAGACACCAACGGGAACCTGGTTACCGGGAATATCGGCGTGGTGGCTGCAGAAAATGCCGATGGCACCAGTGGCAGCCTGACCTTAGCGCTGGCCAAAGACATCAACCTGGGAAGCCAGGGAAGCCTTACGGCAGACAGCACGAAAGTGGGATATCAGACGACCACCACGAAAATCAACCAGAAAACTGAAACCGGCAATTACGTTACTGGCCTCACCAATACCAACTGGACCGGGACCGATTATGTATCCGGCCGGGCGGCTACGGAAGACCAGTTGTATGAAGTGAGCCAATCCGTCCAGAATACGGTCAATGCAGCCACCTTCAGCATTACGGCCGGCGGGGAAGGAGAAGCCACCGATGCCACTATCACCGAAAAAGTGGGCGGCGCCATCCGGATCTTCGGCGATGCACCCAAGGTATCCGGCGGTGGTGATGGCGATGGCTGGGATCGCAGCAAGGCTAATATCCTGACCAAAGTGAAAAAGGACAATAATGGAGATGAATACATTTCCGTAGAACTTCAGGATCACCTGGAAGTGGGTACCCATGCAGGGACTGACACAGATGGCACCGCCATTACCGGTGTGGACGGCAGCATGCTGTTCAAAGGGGCGTCAGCTGCTGATGAAGTGAACATCACTGGCGATACAGGGGTCACCTTGAACTACAACGGCAGCCAGGCTGCTGCTCTTCGTCAGGACAATGGCGCCGGCTATCTGGATCTGACAGGAACCACGACGGGAACCAAGGCGTCCGTGTCCGTCCATACAGGGGCTAAGAACCTGGCCCAGCAGGACCAGACCCGTCTGACCTATACGGATCAGAGCGGCAAAGCCCATGATGTGGCCACCCTGGATGATGGACTTGTTTTTGCCGGCGATGCAGGGACTGTCAGACAGGCGCTGAACAGCACGGTGAAGATCTCCGGCGGTGTGTCCAGCACCTCGGATCTGTCTGACGGGAAGAATGTAGGCGTCGTCGCTTCTTCTGATGGCCTTGCCATCAAGCTGGCCAAGGATCTGACGGCTATCGACAGCATTACGGGCTTGAAGAATACCACCATTGGTCCGGACTTTGCTACCCAGGGCCGGGCGGCTACGGAAGAACAGCTGAAACTGATGCAGGGCAGTATCACCCAGTCGGCTCAGGGCGGCGGCTTTGGCCTTACAGCTGATGGAGACGGCACGAAAGCGGCGAAAGCCGACCTTGGCAGTACCATCGGTATCCATGGGGACAGCAATATCACTACGGCTGTTTCGGAAGATGGCAAGTCCATCGACATCAAGCTGAATAACCAGGTGGATCTTGGCACTGACGGTTCTCTCACGGCCGGTGGAGTAACCATCAATAGCAGTGGCATCGATGCAGGCAGCAAGAACATCACCAACGTGGCGAGCGGTATCGTCAACGGGGACGACAGCGATAATACCAACGCGGCCAATATCGGCGATGTGAAGACCCTTGCCGGTGAGGCTGCCAAGACGGAAATCGGCAAGCTGGGCAGCCGGAACTTTACCGGGGATGATGGAGAAACCGTCTCCAGAGGCCTGGGTGAATCCATGAAGCTGTCCGGTGGCGCGGATACTACGAAACTCACGGATGGCAACATCGGTGTGGTGAAGAACGCCGATGGGGACGGAATGGATATCAAGCTGTCCAAGGAGCTGACGGGGCTGACCAGCGTTACGACTGGCAATAGCACCCTGAATAATGATGACCTTACCGTCAATAACAGTGCCGGATCCGCTGGGACCACCGTAACCGGAAGCGGCATCAAGATCGCGGCCAACGGGGAGAATACCCATGCAGTGGAAATCAGCAACAGCAACGTCTCCCTGGGCGGCCAGCAGATCCATGATGTGGCGGCGGGGACGAAACCCACCGATGCGGTGAATGTGAGCCAGCTCGGCGGCGTGGTCAATGGCGTTACCAATGCCATCAATACTCTGGGCAACCGCATGAATCGTGTCGGTGCCGGGGCATCGGCATTGGCGGCCCTGCATCCGTTAGAATTCGATCCTGATGAAAAATGGGATTTTGCAGCCGGATTTGGTCATTATAAAAATGCCAATGCAGCGGCACTGGGTGCCTTCTACCGTCCCAATGCAGATACGATGGTCAGCATCGGAGGCAGTTTCGGCGGCGGGGAAAACATGCTCAATGCCGGTGTAGCCTGGAGAATCGGTAAAGGTACGACCATGACGACATCGCGGGTAGCGATGGCAAAAGAAATTCAGAAATTGAAGGCCATCGTCGAACAGCAGAATGAAAAACTACAGGAAAATGATACCCTTCGTGCCCAGGTAGAAAAACAAGATAAAGAAATCGCTGAATTAAAAGCCATGGTTCAGCAATTAGCGGCAAAACAATAGAATAGCCAGTCTGAGCAGGTCTGTTGTACCTACGGGTGCAGCAGACCTGTTTTGCATTCAGAGTATTTTGCCATAAAACGATAATAAGGCGTAAAGTATATAATATTACTGGAACAGACTGATTTATTGCATGGCCCGACAGGCGTGATATAATAGTAATATGACAATAAATATTTATTATTAATAATCAATAATATGTGCATAAAAATTTAATAATAACAAGACTGTCCTTGCCCGGCAAGAACGGGCTGAAAGGAGATACAATATGAAAACAAATCGTTATTACAAGGACAGAAAAAGAAACTGCACCTGTCAAAAACAGGCCATATTAGCTCTGCTCGTGTGTCTGAGCCTGTCAGGGAGCGTATCCCTGGCGGCAGATCCTTCCGCACAGGATACGGGCAGAACTTATGATTATGTGAATAAATGGAGCGGAGATGCCACAGAAGGGAATCACATTACGGTAAAGCATCTTCAGGGCTGGAATCAGGATAAGGTGACGGTCGGAACGGATGCCACGAATCAGGTGATCATTGAAGACTACGGGGGAGGCAATGGCGGGGATGCTACGGTCCTCGGGAAAAACATTTCTTTTACGGGCGGGTTCAACACGGGCGGTCTCATTACAGCCGGAAATGCCGTTACGGACAGTCTTTCGGCGGCAACCGTCAATGCCATGCAGCCATGGGGACAGAGTGCAGGGGGGACGGTGAATATGGATGGCAGGACTATCTCTATTACCGGCAGCCAGGGAATCAATGCTGCTAACGGCAGTACCATTAACCTGGGAACACAATATATGACCGGGGACCTTCATATCCAGTCTCTCGGCGTATCCGGCTCCAGTACGGTGAATATCGGTAACGCCAATGCCGGGGACATCACCATCGATGAATTCGGAGTAGGTGGGACCCAGGCTGCTTCCACGGGAGAAACACAATTGAATACCATCACTGTTTCCGGGAACAATCTGTCCATTGGAAATACTAAGGCTTCTGAATCCAATGCCCAGGTGACCTTCAACGCCCGGGGCAATGTGACTGCCAAAAACGGACTGGTCATGACCGGATCCTACCTTCCCAGCTCTGCTCCCTTTGCCTCCGTCACGGTGAATGCCGGGGGAAATGTGAAATTGGGGGAATATGGCCAGACTTCCAGTCCCTGGGACCGCAATGCTGCTCTGGCCGCTGTGGGGGGCCATGCCAGAATCGATGTGACTGCTGCCGGAAATGTGGATGCTTCCGGGGATTTCTCCGTGACCAGTGATGGCAGCGTCAAGGTGAAGGCCGCTAATATCTCTTCGGATGGGCTGCTCCATGCCACGGGGAAAGATGCCAGCCTGACCCTTATTGCAGAAAATCCAAATGGAAATAAGGGCGACATCAAAGCACAGGAACTTCAGGTAGACAACAGTGGGACCGCCTCTCTTACGGGGAAGACCATTACCCTGACTCCGGATGCGGATGGTAGTTACTTCCACCGGTCCCTTCACGTGACGGACTGTGACGTGAACATGGATGCCGATGAAATCAATCTGGCTTCTGGAATTCAGTTCAACGGGGCAGCGGAACTCAATCTGAAAGCAGCCAGCAAACTGACCATCGGAAATGCCCTGAATGAAGATTCCTATGATACCAGCGCCATCCGTCTTGCTTACGGTGGTAATGGAGAAACTGGCACAGGGAAACTTTATGCCGGTGGCAATGGAACCGATATAAAGGTCAATGGTTCCGTGGCCGTGACAGGGACCTCTGATCAGGATGAACTGGCCTGGTTCAACGGAAAGAATCTGGTCTTCAATGCGTCCAAGACCCCTTCCTTCAGTGATAATCCCTACAGCGATTTGTATAATGCCGTGGCACTGGATCTTACGGATTCCCGGTTCTGGTCTGGCAATGATGACACTACGGAAACGACTACAGTAAACGGCCATATTCTCACCAACGGATCCAATGCCTTCGTACTACGGGGCAGCAAGGCCGTTACGGTAAATGGCCTGAAAGGAGATTTCGAAAATAATAAGAATGCCTTTTCCCTTACTGACCGGGGCAGTTCCTACATCCAGATAGGCGATGAAGATACAGCCCAGACCACGGTGAACGGGGAAATCGTCACGGGCGTGGATACGGTCCTGTATGTAGGCGGTAAGAATGTCCTCCTCGATAATGCCGGTCATACGGCTCTTTATGCCAATGCCAGCAGTAAATCTGTGGAAATTGGCCGGACGACTCCTGAAGGAAGCACGTCCGATTCCATTGCCATAAAAGGGCGGCTGCTGATCAACGGCGTTTCCTGTATGGATGTGATGGGGAAGAACATCACCATCACCGACGGGGCGGCTCCCGACAGCGGGACCCTGGGTACCACGGTGAAGACCAATGAGGACGGCACTTCCACGGACCCGGACAGCAACACTCACGATGCTTTGGTAATCCAGAGTGCAGCGGATAATGCCCTGGTCATCGGGGAAGCTGATTCCAATGTCAGCATTGACGGCCGGCTGGTAGGCCTCGATGGAGGATATTCCGTGGATGGCGATATCATCCATATCTATGAAGGAACCAATAAAAATCAGAACCTGATCCTGACCACTGGTGGTGCTGTGAACCTGGGCCATGACGGGACAAATCTGCTTCAAATTGACGGCGGCATCTGGGCATTGGGGGATAGCACCAATGCCGTGAATCTCCAGGGCCAGAACCTCCTCATCGACCCGGCCAGCGGCATGCGGGCTGTACAGGCCAATGCCATGCCCGTGACCATAGGAGACAATGCCACGGAAAATGCCGTGGTGAATGGAGAAATCTGGTCCGTTTCCCAAAAGGCTCCCATTACTCTCGATGCCAGCAGCTACGATCTTTCCGCCAACGGCAGCACCTATGCGGCCCGGTCTTCCGGAGGCGGTTCCGTTACTATCGGCCATGATGGCAGCACCGGGAGTATCGACGGAGTTCTGACAGCCGATGCTGGCAGTTCTCTGGAAGCGTACCTTCAGGGAAACGGGTCCCTGCTGGATGGAACCATAGAGGATGAAAATCTCGATTATGGCATCAGTTCTGATGCAGGGATTACCCTTCATCTCAACGACGGTGCCGTCTGGAATCTGGATGGCGATTCCAAAGTTACCAGACTTCAGGCCGATAAGGGGATTATCCATCTGAATCAGAATACAACTGACCAGAGCCTGTATACAGGGAATTTCGCCGGGGATGGAGCCACTGTCTATATGGGTCATGAAGGCAATACGACACAGAATGACCGTCTCTATGTCAAAGGCTCTCACACGGGGAAGACAGAACTGCAGCTCCATGCCGTGAACGGCATCTGGACTGATGGCGCTATCGGCTCTGTTCTGGCCAGTGTGGGCGATGAACAGGGAAGTTTTTATGTGTCCGATACGGAGGACCGGCTGTTCTTTCACCGTACTCTCCTGGATACGCATGAAACGGGCCGGGGAGACGATGTGACGGACGGATATAACACCGACTGGTACATTAAAGGCTTTAAGAAACTGCCCACTGATGACCATGGTAAGTATACCCATACGGTGCGGGGCATCATGGGAGCCGATGGGATTAATTACCATATCTGGCGCACAGAACAGGACACACTCTTCCGCCGCATGGGTGACCTGCGTAAAGGAGAACCTGGGCAGGAAGGCATCTGGGCCCGGGTAAAAGGGACATCCATCCGCCGCAACGGACAGTTCCCCTTTGAAGACCGGTATACGACCTATGAAGTAGGCTATGACCAGCTGGCAGGCCACAGCGATACACAGGATCACTATCAGGGAATCGGCTTTGGCTATACGGAAGGCAGGGGGGCTTATTTTGGCAGTCGCAGCGATACGAACAGCTACGCTCTGGGATGGTATGATACGCGGATCCGCAAAGACGGGACCTATCTCGATCTGGCCTTGCGTCTGCACCGGCTGACCAATAAACTGATTGCCCATGATGGCATCAGCGGCCACGGCGATAATACGGGCCTTTCCTTTGGAGCAGAATACGGATACAAAAAAAAGCTGGGACATGGCTGGTTCGTCGAACCCCAGGTACAAGGCACTCTTGGCTGGCTGAGCGAGGCATCATGGTCTATGGGAAATGGTGTAACCGTCGATGAACAGGATATCCGCAGCGCCGTCGGCCGGGCCGGACTCCGGGCCGGATACGAAAGCAGCAGGGCACAGGTTTTCTTCAAGGCTAACTGGTACCATGAATTCGGCGGTTCTGGACAGGTACACCTCAGCGATGATGAAGGGGATTTGTTCCTGAACCGGGATTACGGCGACACGTGGTTTGAATACGGTCTGGGTGCATCGGCACAGATCGGAACGGCGACCCAATTCTATGCGGACGTAGAACGGAGCAGTGGCGGCCAGTTCCATAAAGACTGGTCTTGGGATGCCGGCATCCGCTGGAATTTCTGATAAGATGGCTTAATAGATACTAAATGTGTTTCAGGCATACGGGTAGACAATATCCGTATGCCTGTTTTGGTATAGGTTAACACTATGTCCGGTCTTTATTAAAAGAAAAATTGTTGATATACTGGTTGTTGTAATTATGACAGGCATTTTCACTATATTTTATTAGTTTTGAACAGAGAGGAGAGTTTATGACTATACAACTGAATAAAACACTCATAGCGGCTGCCATCATGGCCAGTATCAGCAGCGGACTGCTGTCGCCCGCCCAAGCAGCGGAGCGCCCTGCAGAAAGCTATACCTGGATGCACAGGGAGTCGTCATCA
Source organism: Megasphaera sp. UBA4382 (assembly GCF_002391155.1). Taxonomy (NCBI): domain Bacteria; kingdom Bacillati; phylum Bacillota; class Negativicutes; order Veillonellales; family Veillonellaceae; genus Megasphaera; species Megasphaera sp. UBA4382. Next base: position 17,062 of record NZ_DGRS01000080.1, read on the forward strand.
TCGACGGTGACAGTGGAAGAGACCCATGAAAAAAGCAGTCGCACGATCACCCATTCCGATGTAAGTATACATACGCCATCTGCTTCGGGCACAGGGGCTGTCCTTTTTCCCTATATAGCGAAAAATAAACTGCCTGCTCCTGTGCAGTCTTTACGGGAAAACATACGCAATGAATACAGCCTCAATTATGAACAGGGCGTTCTGGCCCGCTATAAAGAAAATGGAAAATGGGGCCTGTTAGGAACGGATGGTACGGTTTTACTGCCAGCGTCGTATAAGAAGTTATCTTATGCCGGGCAGGGCGTTTTTTTATCGGTAAAAGGGAATAAAACAGCTTATATTGATAAGACGGGGACTGCCGTGACCTTGCCAGTATCAGAAAACGAAAGCGGTGGGCCCGTATTTTTTCAGGAAAAAGGCCGGTATGGTATCCGTGACGCCAATGGTATCGTGGTGTCTGAGCCGGTATATAAGGAAATTCTGACACCTTTTAGCGAAGGCATTGCCTTTGTACGGGATGAAAATGGCCGTAAGATTGCCATTGACCGCTCCGGTAAGGAACTATTTGCCGTGCCCTATGACAAGATATTCCCGTATCATGACGGACTAGCGGAATACCAGCGTAAAATCAACCATTTTAACTGGGGACTCCTGGCAGGAGCGCTCGTCGGCTCAGCCGTAAACCGTGGTTATTATGGTGGCGAAATAGAACCGCTGACCTATGACGGCGTGAAACGGGGATATATTGACCGGACCGGCCGGATAGTTATCGACAGCCGGTTAGATGAAGTTTATCCTATGACAGCCTGGGGAACATTTGTCAAAGATAAGGGACTATTGGCCTTTGTCGGCAGAGATGGAAAGTATATCATTGAACCAGGCCGGTACGAAGTAGGGCCAGGAATGATGGATGACTGGAATGGCATGGTGTCATTAAAAGATAAAGAATCAGGTGGACTAGGCGTATTCAGCCTGTCTGATGGACGACAAATCCTTCCTTTCCAATACGAAAAGGTTGATTTTTTAGGGGCTGACCGTATGTTTCTGAAGCGGGGGAATCAGTGTTTCCTGGTAAACCAGGAAACAGGTCAGGTAGTTCACTACTGGCAGGAAACGGTGAAAATCGTGCCGTATCTGGCGGAGCCCTATGCCTGGTGTCAGATAGGTAAGAAGTACGAAATTATTGATGCGGAAGGGAAGACGGTATATACGGCTCCTGAAGGGGGAATAAAGGTCGTTTCGTCCTTCCGCCATGGTGTCAGTGCCGTCAAGTCAGGTGATGTCTGGGGCATCCTGAACAGTAAAGGAGAATGGCTGATCCGGCCGCAGTATAAAGAAATAGAAATTTTATAAGGTCATATATAAATAGCAGGGGCTGCCTTTTTAAGACAGCCCCTGCTGATTGTCAGGATGAAAATTATTTATCAGTGTCTTTTTTCGTTTCATAATGACGGGGAAAGATAGCCGTTACCGTCGTTCCTTTATGGAGCTCACTGGTCAATTCCAGACGGGCATTGTTTCCCTTGGCAATGTATTTGGCGATAGAAAGGCCCAGACCGGAACCTCCCGTTTCTTTGGTACGAGAGGAATCAACCCGGTAGAATCGTTCAAAGACCCGTTCCAGATCTTTTTTGGGAATTCCGATACCCGTATCCTGGACTTTAAAACATACCTGCTTTTCATCGGCTTCGCAGGATAAATAGATATAGCCGCCGGACGGTGTATATTTTATGGCGTTGTCGATAAAGATACGGAGCATCTGCTTGACACTGCCCGGTTCGGCGTAGATGGAAGCCTTATCGTTGCGGCCGAGGAGAATTTCCCGCTCTTCGGCAATGAGCAGAACGCCGTTATACACTTCTTCCAGTAATTCCGATGCGTCGATGACCATGAAATGTGCTTCCAGGGTACCTGTCGTCGAACGGGCAAAAAACAGGAGCCGCTCGATGAGCTGGCGCATATATTCCGTTTCAGCCTGGATAGCCTGAATGCTTTCATCGAGGACTTTCGGGTCTTCTTTTCCCCAGCGGTCCAGGAGATTGATATAGCCGCTGATGACGGTAAGGGGAGTGCGAAGCTCATGTGATGCATTGCTGATGAATTGCTGCTGCTGCTTGTATCCGTATTCAATGCGGTCCAGCGCCTGGTTGATAGATTGGGCCAGGTTATGGATTTCGATGCCGTTTTCCGCTTCTTTCGGAATGACGATACGCTGGCTCAGTTTGTGGACTTCAATACTTTTCAACGTTTCATTGATCAGCTTCAGGGGAGCCAGGGACTTGCGCATGAGATACATACCGGAAAAGATGGTCAGAATCAGACTGACAAGCACGGAAGCGACGAGCTGCTTGGATAATAAGGATATAAAAGCATTTTCCTTGTCGGGCACGCGGGAAAAGCGGAGATAGTACAGTTTATTGTCGGCACTGTACCATTTTTTATAATAGGCATAGGAACTCGTTTCGTTTCCCTGAATGGATTCGGGAAGGGGTATTTCGTTATTGCTCCGGACTGTATCATCAATGTACCGGTCACTCAGATTTTTGATGGTATGAGCCGGTCCGTTATCCAGAATCAACCGGCCGGCAGCATCATATACCTGGAGATTGACAAACGGCTGAAGGTTGGACCGGGTAAAGACTGAAGAGTCAATCTGTCCGCTCTTATCGAGATATTCCATAGCCGACTGGGCGCTGGAGTATAAATCCCGTTCAATGGAACGCCCCATGATAAAATGCACACTCGTGACGGTGATGACCGACACGATGAGCAGGATGATGAAGACGATAAACGAATAGAGGAGTACCATTTTTGCAAAAAGCGGCAGTGTAAATAGCGGCAGCCGGTGTATTTTTTCTTTAATCTTTTGCCACATAACCTACCCCACGTACGGTATGAATATATTTTTTGCTGTCTGTCTGCCCTATTTTACCGCGGATATACCGGATATATACATCGACGACGTTGGTGTCACCGGCATAGTCATACCCCCAGACTTCTTCCAGTATTTTTTCCCGCGTCAGGACGATGTTTTTGTTGCGCAGGAGATACGTGAGCAGTTCAAATTCCTTTTTCGTCAATAGTAGTTTGCGGCCGGCAACTTCCACCTCATGGCGATCCAGATACAGAGTCATATCCTGGAGATGGAGGAAGTTTTCTGACGATTTGTCTGTGTTTCGGTCGCGGAGCAGGACGCGGATGCGGGCTAGTAGTTCTTTACTGTTGAAAGGCTTGGTCAGATAATCATTACCACCCATGTCGAGGCCGGCGACTTTGGTTTCCACATCGTCTTTGGCTGACAGGAACATGATGGGGACATTGGAGATTTCCCGCGTACGCTGACACAGTGTCAGACCGTCTACATCGGGCAGCATGATATCTAGCAGGATGAGGTCGAAATGGTTCTGGCCGATGCGTTCCATGGCCTTGGTGCCATTATATTCGATATCACACTCATATCCTTCATGCTCCAGCTCCATCTGGATGAAGCGGGCGATTTGTTTTTCATCTTCAACGATTAATATATGAGATCTTCCGCTCATTCTATCAGCTCCTTTCAGGCGAACATCTCTGCTTTCTATATTATACATTACATATGCCGCTTTTTGTACTATAATTTGACATTAACTCATATATAGAATGTTTACAATTAGAATAGGAAATAAAAAAAGTAAAATTTAATCTAATTTTAATCTTATTTTCATTTACTTTTAAAAAATACTTGGTATTATATATATGTAGAAAGAATCTACGACTTGTTGAAGATATAAGTTGTTCATATACCCCTCGAACACCCCTATCTTATATCTTTGACCATAAAGTATCGTCTTCCCCCGATGATGCTTTACCAGAAGAGAACCGGCTCCCCTCGCCGGTTCTTTTTCTACATATGAGCGAAATAAGCAGAAAAAATTTTTAAATGCCTGCCAGGCTTAATCTGTCCGAAATGGCAGGAAACTGCACTGTTACGGTCTTGATTGACATTTTAAATCATTCGTGTAATAATGGACGAGATGAAGGGAGTTACTCCCTGCTCATAATTTTCTGGAGGTGAAAAACATGCATGTAATTTCTGATGAATGCGTAAAATGCGGTTCCTGCGCAGGCGCTTGCCCGACCGGTGCTATCGAAGAAGGCGAAACGAAGTACGTTGTTACTGACGCTTGCATCGACTGCGGTTCTTGCGAATCCGTATGTCCGACCGGTGCTATCTCCGCTGAATAAGCCGATAGCTCGTTTAAAAGACCGCCGCGCCCATGTGCGGCGGTCTTTTTCTGTACGGGGGAGGAGCGAAGCCGGAAAGCCGCTTCTTGCTAGCGGGACATTTCTATGATAGGATAATGTCGGTCAGATTTTATATATTGCCTGCAGTTTTGCGGCAGGAGGGTGTTTGTGTACGTTTTTGCTATTGCACTGCTGGTAACCCTGTTAGATCAGGGCAGCAAAGTATGGATCCGCCAGTGCATGGAACTTCACGAATCGATTCCGGTTCTGCCGGGATTTTTTCATATTACGTATATATTGAATAAAGGGGCAGCTTTTGGCATTTTAGAAAATCAGCGCTGGGTTTTTCTCGCTATTGCCCTGTTGTTATTTGTGCTGTATGGCCTGTTCCGGAAAAAACTGCCTCAAAACGGCTGGGTGTATACAGGCGCCGGCCTGCTGTTGGGCGGTGCCCTGGGAAATGCCCTGGACCGGTTTTTACGGGGGGCAGTCACTGATTTCTTTGATTTCCGTATCTGGCCTGTCTTTAATGTGGCAGATATAGGTATCGTTGCCGGAGTGGCTGTGTTATTGTGGTATTGCTGGACTCATCATTCAGATTGACGGAGGAACTCATGGAAACACGGTTGTTGGAAGCATCGGCTGCTGATGCGGGTAAGCGGTTTGATGCCTATTTGTCGAAAGAACTTTCTCTTTCCCGCAGCTTTTCCCGCCAGCTTATTGAAGACGGAGACGGGACCGTCAATGGTCGGCCGGTCAAACCGAATTACCGCCTCTGTCCCGGTGACGCCATAGCAGTGCGGCTAGTCGTTCAGGAAGAACTGAAAGCAGAGCCGCAGGATATTCCCCTCGATATTCTTTACGAAGATTCCCATATCATCGTCGTCAATAAAGCCCGGGGCATGGTTGTGCATCCGGCAGCGGGCAATCCGGATGGGACGCTGGTCAATGCGCTCCTGTTCCATTGCAAAGGGGAATTATCCGGTATTAACGGCGTCATCCGGCCGGGTATCGTACACCGGCTGGATAAGGACACGTCTGGTGTCATGGTAGCGGCCAAGACGGATGAAGCACATCGTGGACTGGCAGAGCAAATCAAAGCTCATACGGCACACCGGACATACTGGGCACTCGTTCATGGCAATATCGTAGAAGAACGGGGGACTATCGATGCGCCTATCGGGCGTCATCCCAAAGACCGGATTAAGATGGCCGTAATCGTTAAAGGCGGCCGGGAAGCGGTGACCCATTTCCGGGTATTGAAACGGTTTGGAGATTATACATGGGTAGAATGCAAATTGGAAACGGGGCGGACTCATCAGATCCGTGTCCACATGGCATATATCCATCATCCCGTAGTCAATGACCCGTTGTATGGATTTAAAAAAGACCATTTTCCCATTGAAGGGCAGGCACTGCATTCTCATTGTCTGGATCTGGTTCATCCGGTTACGGGAGAGACTATGCATTTTGAAGCACCGGCACCGGCTGATTTTATGGCCTGCCTGCAGCAGGCGGAACGTCGTTAAAGTGAGGGAATATCCATGTGGAAGGTAAAGACGATTTTAATGGACGAAAAGGCTATGAGCCGGGCCATCCGCCGCATAGCTCATGAAATCATTGAACGCAATAAGGGCCTGGATAATATGCTCCTCGTCGGAATCCATACGCGGGGCGTTCCGCTGGCCAAGCGGCTGGCGGTGGAACTGGCTGCTATTGAAGGAATTCCCGTTCCCGTCTATGATCTTGATATTTCCGCGTACCGGGATGATCACCGCAAGAACAGTATCAATACGGTCAGCAGCGGACAGAACCGGTTCGATGCCGATGGCAGGACGATTGTCCTCGTCGATGATGTCCTGTTTACAGGTCGGACCGTGCGTTCGGCCCTTAACGCCATCATGGAACTGGGGCGGCCCCGTTTTATCGAACTGGCGGTCCTGGTGGACCGGGGACACAGGGAACTTCCTATCCGGGCTGATTATGTAGGGAAAAATGTTCCTACGTCGCGTCATGAAGATATTTCGGTGCAGTTATCAGAGGTCGATGGCTGCAATCAGGTGGTATTGCGGGAAGAAGTGCGCAGCTGAGTCTGCGCCTTTTTTGACGACATGTCCTTGACCTGAAGTGAACTCCATGGCGTATGATAAAGGCCATAACGGAGGGGCGATGCCTCTGTCGTCAGAAGGAGGAATGACTCATGATACGCAGTATACTAAAAGGGATAGCCGGCCTGGCAGCTGTCCTTATCGTACTCGCCACTGCAGCCGGTGCCTATGCGGGCAATCTGGCATATAATGAATTCCGTGAAGCCCCCTGGGACCAGATTCTGGGAATACGGAATAATTCACGGCATGTAGCGCCCATACGCGTCCTGGAGAAAGAACGGCAATGGGAAGCTGTCCGTGTCAATGCCCCGGATGGGACCATTTTACGGGGAACCTACATTGCCAGCACCAGTCATTCTCATAAAACGGTTATCCTTCTCCATGGCCTGTATCAGAACCGTTCCATGTGTCTTGGGTATGTTCCCATATATCAGAACCTGGGATATAATGTCCTGCTCATTGACCAGCGGGGCCATGGAGAAAGTGAAGGAGCCCATACCGATTGGGGGTTGTCCGAACCGGAGGATATGGAAATGTGGATGCAGTGGCTCCGCAGAAAAGATCCTCAGGCTGTCATCGGCCTGCACGGCATTTCCCTGGGGGCGGCTATGGCGTTGTTGTATGCCGGCAGTGACCGTCAGCAGCAGGTGGCTTTTGTCATTGCCGACAGTTCCTATGGAAATATCATTTCTATGGGCAGAGAAAAGCTGATGGACTGGACAGGAGATAAAAACCTCGTACTCGGTTATGATCTGCTCGACCCTTTTTTCCAGGCAGCGATGCTCGTTCATACACATAAGCTCGTCTCTTCCATCGAACCGGCCCATGCCGTGCACTTTATAAAAGTACCGGTCCTGTTCCTTCATGGCAGTGCCGATACGCTGGTACCGGTCAAAACGGCGCAGAGCCTGTACGACCAGTGTGGCAGCGGACATAAATATCTTCATGTGTTCCGTGATTCGCCCCATGCGGCCGCTATTGAAACAGACCGCCGGGAATATGTGCGGACCGTGACAGATTTTTTGGAAGAAAATGTGTGACTGACTGGCAGAAAAGACGTGGCCAGTGTCCTATGAACAGTATGGTATATATTTTCTTTTTGTCTTGACGGTCGGCGGGGGCTCTGGTATCATAGAGTCAGATTTTTGCATACTACATATGGTATGCAAATTACCAACGAATGACAATATATCGGATCTTTGCGGCGTTCTATGGAGGAATCGTTATGGATGAAAAAGAATGGCTTGGCGCGGACAATCAGCTTGGCCTCGACATCTGGAAAAATAAGTACTGTAATAATGGGGAAAATTTTGATCACTGGCTGGATCGCGTCAGTGGGCATGATGCGGAAGTGGCAGAATTGCTGCAGCAGCAGAAATTCCTGTTCGGCGGGCGCATCCTGGCCAACAGGGGGTTGGAATACGAAGGGAAAAAAATCACCCTGTCCAACTGTTATGTCATGATGCCGCCAGAGGACAATATTGAAAGCATTTTTGACCGGGCAGGCAAACTGGCCCGGACTTACAGCTATGGCGGCGGCTGTGGCATCGATATTTCCAGTCTCAGTCCGAAAGGCGCGCGCATCAATAACGCAGCGAAGGAAACGAGCGGTTCCATCTCCTTTATGACCCTGTATTCGCTGGTTACGGAACTGATTGGACAGAATGGCCGCCGTGGCGCCCTCATGATTTCGATTGACTGCAGCCATCCCGATGTCATTGATTTCATCAAATTGAAAACCGATTTGAATAAAGTGACCAAAGCCAATATATCCGTCCGTCTAAGCGATGAATTTATGCAGGCCGTAAAAGAACATAAGACGTTCCGCCTTCATTTTACGCGTCAGGAAACGGGGCAGACTATCGAAACGATGGTCCAGGCCGCCGATGTCTTTCACTTGCTGGCAGAAACGAACTGGGACTATGCAGAACCGGGGGCTCTGTTCTGGGACCGCATCCGGAACTGGAACCTGCTGGCCAATACGAAGGAATTTTCTTTTTCCGGTGTCAATCCCTGTGCGGAAGAACCGCTGCCGGCGGGCGGATCCTGTCTCTTGGGCAGTATGAATCTGGCTCAGTTTGTCCAGCACCCGTTTACGCCCGATGCGGCGTTTGACTTTACGGAATTCAAACGGTGTGTCACTATTGCCGTCCGGGCCCTCAATGACGTGCTGGAAGAAGGACTGCCCCTGCATCCCCTTCAGGAACAGCGCGACAGTGTACAGCAGTGGCGCCAGATTGGTCTGGGAATCATGGGCCTGGGCGACATGCTGATTAAGATGGGTCTGACTTATGGCAGTCCCGAAGCCGTGGCATTTTGCCATGAAATAGGCTTTGCCATGGCTGATACGGCTATTGCTGCCTCGGCACAGCTTGCCAGCGAGCGGGGCGCATACGATATGTGTCATGTGGAAGAAATCATGAATACGCCTTATTTCCAGGCCAACACGACAGAAGAAACGGCGGCACTGGTCCGCCAGTACGGACTGCGCAATTCCCAGCTCCTGACTATTGCCCCTACGGGAACGCTTTCGACGATGCTGGGGATTTCTGGTGGCATCGAACCGATTTACGCTAATTATTATGAACGGAAAACGGAATCGCTCCACGGTTCAGATGTGTATTATAAAGTCTATACGCCTATTGTAGAAGCTTATATGAAAGAACATCATCTGACCGATGATGGACAGCTTCCGGATTATTTTGTCACGGCGCTGACTCTTCCCTATCAGGAACGGATTGCCATGCAGGCGGCCTGGCAGGAACATATCGATGCGTCTATCAGTTCTACCGTCAATGTGCCCAACAGCTTTACAGTAGAAGATACAGAACGCCTGTACCTGCTGGCCTATGAAAGCGGCTGTAAAGGCGTGACGATTTTCCGTGATGGCTGTAAACGGGCGGGCATCCTTACGACTCACGTCGATGAAAAAACAGTGCCCGTTGCCGGAGACGGATTAGGACGTGGTGAAATCGTTGCTATCGATGATGATGTCATCGGCAAGAAGCGTAAACTGGTTACGGGCTGCGGCAGTCTCCATTGTATTGCGTTTTTTGATACGGAAACAGGCGCTTTGCTGGAAACGTATCTCAGCAAAGGATCGACAGGCGGTTGCAATAATTTCATGATTGGCCTGTCCCGCATGATTTCTATCAGTGCCCGGGCAGGGATTGATATTTATACTATCATTGACCAGCTCAATTCGACGGGGAACTGCCCGAGCTATTCGGTCCGCCGTTCTACCCGGGGCGATACGAGCAAGGGATCCTGCTGCCCCATGGCAGTAGGCAATGCCCTCCTTGATATGTACAATGAGGTACAGAATGAGCTTCATGCCGGCAATGAAAAGCCGAAGAAGGTAAAACCGGTTAAACCGCGGGCGCGGGACAAGGTACGGGCCGAAAATATTTTCTGCCCCCAGTGCGGTGAACCCCTGGTCTTCGAAGGGGGCTGCAATACGTGCAAAAACTGTGGCTGGAGTAAGTGCTATTGATGATGCTTCCCAATAGCCGGCATCAGACTCTGGGCTGTGAGTTTAAAGAAGAAAACACCAGCCAGGAGACCGGTGGCCGGTGTGATGCATACGTTGGGGAAGTGCATGTTTAGATGAAAAATGTCTTGACAGGCAGGGCGTTTGTGTTTATAATGGACTCAATTTCACAGAGGCGATGATAGAGAAGCAAACTGTACAGGCTTTCAGAGAGCTGCCGGATGGTGTGAGGCAGCAGACTGGCAGGGCGTTCCGCTCTGGAGCTGCAAATGACGAATTTGACGGGTCCGCCCGGTACAGCGGTCAGAGTTGGCCGTATGGCAAGTTGGGTGGCAACGCGGGATTCAGACTCCCGTCCCTTGAGTGGGACGGGAGTTTTTTGTTTTCCAGCCGGCGGCAAATTGGGTGGTACCGCGAGAAAGGAGAAGCTCGTCCCAAAGAGAGAGCTTCTCCTTTTATGTCTTTTTCCATTGCCGTAAGGAGTGATTATTTTGGAACGAGTGTACAATTTTAATGCCGGGCCTTCGGCCATGCCGTTGGATGTATTGAAAGAAGTCCAGGCAGAATTTCTCGATTTTAACCATACGGGTATGAGTATTGTAGAAATCAGTCACCGCAGTGCGGCATATCAGGATATGCAGGATGATACCATAGCTGTCCTGAAACGGCTGATGCATATTCCTGAAGGGTATCATGTCATTTTTATGCAGGGCGGCGGCAGCATGCAGTTTCTCATGCATGGTGCTAACTTCCTGAAGACGCGGGGAGGATATCTGAATACGGGCGTCTGGTCAGATAAAGCGATGAAAGCGGCATCGTATTACGGAGAAGTCTATGAAGTCGCTTCCAGCAAGGAAGACCATTTTTCCTATATTCCCGATGAAAGCACCTTTACGGTAAAAGATGGGACGGACTACGTCTATATGACCAGCAATAACACGATTCACGGCACGGAATGGAAGACCTTTCCTCACGTGGATGTGCCGCTGATCTGCGATATGTCCAGTGATTTTCTCTCACGCCCCGTAGATGTAAGCCAATTCGATTATATCTATGCGGGCGTACAGAAAAATGTCGGCCCGGCAGGCGTGGTCGTCGGCATCATAAAAGATGACATGCTGCAGAAAGCACGGGAAGATCTGCCGGCCATGCTTTCGTATCGCACGTTTGTAGAACACGACTCGACGTATAATACGCCGCCTGTATTTTGTATTTATTTTGTCAACCGTGTGTTGCACTGGATTGAAAATCAGGGTGGACTGCAGGCCATACAGAAACGCAATGAAAAAAAAGCGGCCATTGTCTATGATGCAATCGATCGTAGCCAGGGCTTTTATACAGGGCATGCAACGAAAGATTCGCGCAGTCTTATGAATGTTACGTTCAATCTAGGCAATGCAGATCTGGAAAAAGAATTCGTTGCTGCCGGGGCCAGTCAGAATCTCATAGGTATCAAGGGTCACCGGTCGTTGGGGGGCTGCCGGGCTTCGATTTACAATGCCGTCACGGAAGAAGCCTGCCAGGCACTGGCTGATTTCATGGATGAATTCAGAAAACAACATTAACTATATTGGGGTTATGGTATCAGACCAAGGAGGGTATATACAATGAAAATTCTCGTAAGCGATGACGTATCGGAAAAAGGGGTAGAACTGCTCCGTCGGCATGGGTATGAAGTGGATGTCAAAACGAATCTCGATGAACAGGGACTGATCGACTGCATCGGTGAATACGATGGCATGGTGACACGGTCTATGACGCACGTTACGGCAAAGGTCATTGCCGCCGGCAAGAAACTGAAAGTCATCGGCCGGGCCGGTGTCGGTGTTGACAGTATTGATATCAAGGCGGCAACTGCCCGGGGCATCATCGTCGTCAATGCGCCGACGGCCAATACGATTGCCGCAACGGAACACACCTGTGCCATGATTATGGCGATTACCCGTCATATTCCGCAGGCACATAATTCGCTTATGGCTGGCGAATGGGACCGGGAACGGTTTACGGGTATCCAGCTTCAGAATAAGACCATCGGCATCATCGGCGTCGGCCGTATCGGCTCGCGTATTGCCAAGCGGATGCAGGCCATGGAAATGCACACCATCGGATATGACCCGTATATTCCGGACGAACGGTTTGAACAGCTCGGCGTGGAACCGGTCGATCTTGATACGCTGCTCAAACGTTCCGATTATATTACGATGCATACTCCGCTGACGAAAGAGACACGGGGCATGATCGGCGCAGAAGAAATCGCCAAGATGAAAGACGGCGTGCGGGTCATCAATGTGTCTCGTGGGGCCGTGCTGGATATCAATGCCCTGGCCGATGCCATCAAGAGCGGTCATGTAGCCGGCGCTGCTATCGATGTATTTCCGACGGAACCGCTTACAGAAGATATCAATCCCTTCAAGGGATTGGACAACGTGGTCATCACGCCGCATCTTGGTGCTTCGACAGTAGAAGCGCAGATCGGTGTTTCTGTAGACGTGGCGGAAGGGGTCATTGCCGCTCTCAATGGAGAACCGGTACCGACGGCAGTCAATATGGCGCCACTGCCTAAAAATGTATATCTCACCATCCAGCCGTATTTCGACCTTATGGAACGCATGGGCATTATCGGCGTCTATCTGTCCGAAGGGCCTATGAAAGAAATCCGGGTGGAATATTCGGGCGAACTGGCCAAGACGGAAACAGGCCTTTTGACGACAGCGGTTCTCAAAGGAGCATTGAACCCGATTCTGCAGGAATCGGTCAATTTTGTCAATGCTCCTGATGTAGCACGGACGCGTCATATTTCGGTCAAAGAAATTAAGACACAGGACAAGGGATATTTTACAGATTCCGTCACCGTTACTATCAAGACGAATAAGGGGGAACATTCACTGGTGGGGACGTTATTCAATCATCAGGAAGCGAAAATCGTGCAGATTGATGAATATCGCCTGGATTTCACGCCCGAAGGATACCTGCTCCTGGCGCCTCACATCGATCAGCCGAATATGATCGGGCAGATTTCTACTATTCTGGGACAGGCTCATATTAATATTACGGGGATGCAGCTGGCCAAGATGACCAAAGAAGGAACGAATATTATGGCTATTGCCGTGCAGGATGATATCCCTAATGATATTATGCTGAAATTGCGCGGCATTGAAGGAATTCTGGACATGAAACTCATTCATGTCGATACCCACTAAGGAGGGCACTCATGATACGCATTATACTTGTACGCCATGGAGAAACGGAATGGAATATAGAAGGGCGCTATCAGGGGCAGGAAGATACCCATCTCAGTCCGCGGGGATTAGAGCAGGGACACATGCTGGCCGAAGGACTGCGCCATATTCCCATCGACCTGTGTATTTCCAGTCCGTTGGAACGGTCTTATCAGACCTGTTCTTTCTGTGCTGAACTTCATCATCTCCCCGTTGCCAAAGATGACCGGCTGCTGGAAATCAATCACGGAGACTGGGAAGGCCGGCTGGCTGATGAAATCGAAGCCCAGTATCCCGAAGCATTCCATCTCTGGCACACACAGCCGGAAAAAGTGACCATGCCGGGTGCTGGCGGCGAAAATCTGGACGATGTACGGCGCCGCGCCCGCAGTGCCTTCGACGACTATGCCCGGAAATACGACGGCAAAACGGTTCTCGTCGCAGCCCATGATGCCGTCAATAAGGCCATCATCTGTGACCTTCTCGGTCTCGATATGAGTCATTTCTGGCAAATCAAACAGGATAATACATGCATCAATGTCCTGGAATACCAGAATGGCGTATGGCGTCTCGTGTTGCTCAATTCCACGAATCATATGGGGTATCTGTACAGCGGTATTGAACAAAAAGGACTTTAACGTGTATAATGAATAGGATGACTATACAGGAAGGAAGAAGATTACCATGTTAGATACGAAATTTATCCGTGAACATGCGGAAGAAGTTAAGGAAAACATCAAGAACCGTCATACGAAAGCGGCCGATGTCGATGCCTTTGTTGTTCTGGACGGACAGCGCCGTGATCTGCTGCAGCGCGTCGAAGCCATGAAGAATGAACGCAATACGGTCACGAAGGAAATCAGCCAGCTGAAACGGAATAAGGAAAATGCTGACGATAAAATCGCCGCTATGAAAAAACTCGGTGATGATATCGATGCTCTCGATAAAGAGGTAAAGAAAGTGGAAGCTGATATGCTTTCCATTCAGCTCATGATACCGAACATGTGCCATCCCTCTGTTCCCGTCGGCAAGGATGACAGTGAAAATCCGGAAGTCCGCAAATGGGGACAGCTGCCGACCTTTGATTTCCAGCCGCTCAATCACTGGGATGTAGGGGAAAACCTGGGCATCCTCGATTCGGAACGAGCTGCCAAAGTTACAGGTGCGCGTTTCTACTATTATATCGGTGCCGGTGCACGGTTGGAACGGGCCGTCTATAATTTCATGCTGGACCAGCATACACAGAAAGACGGCTATACAGAAGTCATCCCGCCGTATATCGTAAATCGTGAATCCATGACGGGTACAGGCCAGTTGCCGAAATTCTATGAAGATATGTACCGCCTGAATGTAGAAGGGGAAGAAATGTACATGATCCCAACGGCCGAAGTTCCCCTGACCAACTATTACCGCGGTGAAATCATCGATGGGGCCAAGCTGCCTGTATATTTCACGGCACTGACGCCGTGTTTCCGTGCCGAAGCTGGTTCTGCCGGTCGTGATACGCGGGGCCTCATCCGCCAGCATCAGTTCCATAAAGTTGAAATGGTTAAGTATACGACACCGGAAACAAGTTATGATGAATTGGAAAAACTGACCAATAACGCAGAAGATATCCTGAAAGCACTGGGTCTGCCCTATCATGTCGTTACGTTGTGTACCGGCGATATCGGTTTCTCCGCTGCCAAGACTTACGACGTGGAAGTGTGGTTCCCGGCCCAGGGCAAATACCGCGAAATTTCTTCCTGCTCTAATACGGAAGATTTCCAGGCACGGCGCGCCAACATCCGCTTCCGCCGTTCGCCAAAAGCAAAACCGGAATACGTCCATACTCTGAATGGTTCCGGCCTGGCCGTAGGCCGTACAGTTGCAGCTATTCTGGAAAACTATCAGCAGGCCGATGGCTCTGTTGTCGTTCCGGAAGTGCTTCGCCCATACATGCATTGTGATGTCATCACTAAGCAGAAATAATTTCAAAAGACGGCCGGTGGCCGGGCTCTGATGCCGTGACCGGAAACTGCCTCATGAAGCAGCCTGTGCTTCATGAGGCAGTTTTTTTCGTCGTGACGCTTACTTTCAACGTCACGGGCCGGCAGGAATTTTCCCGATATTTGTCGAATTATTTATTATAATATAAAAACGTGTGCTGTGTATTTGGATACAGTGATTTCTTCGCATAGGAGGGATGAGGGATGGATAGAGTATTGACACTGGAATTAGTACGGGCTACGGAAGAAGCAGCCGTGCGGGCCGGACGTATGATGGGAATTGGCGATGGCGGGGCAGCTCATCACCTGGCAGTGGCGGGGATGCATCAGGAACTGACTGCTGCGCCGGTTAATGGCCACGTCGTCATTGGTGAAGGATATATGGCCGACGGGCAGGTGTTGTTTGACGGAGAAGAAATCGGCAGGGGAACGGTTCCTGTTGACATCGCCGTAGCGTCACTGGACGGACAGCGGCTGGTCGCGCAGGGACAGCCAGGTGCCGTATCCGTACTGGCCATGGCCGGCCGGGGAGATATTCTGCGCGTTCCCGATATGTATATGGAAAAAATCTGTGTCGGCCCGCGTGCCCTGGGTCGTATCGATCTGAATCAGTCCGTACAGGAAAATCTGCGCCATATTGCCGAAGGTCTGGAACGGAGCATTGACGATGTGACCGTAGCCATCCTCGACCGGCAGCGCCATCAGGACCTGATTCGTGAATGCCGGATTGCCGGGGCCCGCATCCGCCTGATTCATGATGGTGATGTGA
Organism: Megasphaera sp. UBA4382; assembly: GCF_002391155.1. Classification (NCBI taxonomy): domain Bacteria; kingdom Bacillati; phylum Bacillota; class Negativicutes; order Veillonellales; family Veillonellaceae; genus Megasphaera; species Megasphaera sp. UBA4382. The sequence continues at coordinate 32,859 of NZ_DGRS01000080.1, forward strand.
CAGCAGCGGCTGATGCGGCTATTGAAGGCTCGGGTACGCATGTACTGATGGGTATTGGCGGTGCCCGTGAAGGCGTGCTGGCTGCGGCGGCTCTGCGCTGCCTGGGCGGCGATATGCAGGCCCGTCTCATACCGTATACGGAACGGGAGCGGCAGAAGGGAGAAGAGCTGGGAATCCATGATTTCAAGCGGATCCTGACGCTATCGGATCTGGTGCGGGGAGATGACTGTTTCTTTGCCGCTACGGCAGTAACGCCTACGCCGCTTATGCAGGGCGTGCGGTATTTTGGGGGTGGCGCCCGCACGATGTCAGTCGTCATGCGTTACAAGACAGGTACCATCCGCTTCATTGATACGGTACACCGGCTCAACGCTTCTTCCCACTGGAGTGTAAGAAAGTAGTACAGAAATAGAAAAATGACAATCCCCGTGCTATAGGATAGAGCAGTTATATCTGATCAGCTCAGGTGTCAGACTGTCTTAATCAAAGGCAGCCGGCCTGAGCTGATGTGCTGCAGGAGACAGGTATATACGATAAAGACAGGTTTTATAAACAGTCTGCATATCCCCCCTTTCAGATTTATTCCTTTTATGATACAATATTTTGATAGTGAATCAACTAAAAATAGATGGCCTGCCCGGCTGTCACGTCTATATACTTGCAATCTGTTTAGGAGGCACCAGAATTGGAGAAACTTGTTATTCATGGTGGAAAACCCTTAGAAGGGACTGTTCGCGTCAGCGGAGCTAAAAATGCTGTGCTGCCTATTATTGTCGCATCCATGCTGGGGACGACACAAAGTGTACTTACAGAAATACCGAAACTCGACGATGTTCATACGGTTTGTGAAGTTATTACTTCATTGGGCGTACACATAGACCAGTCCCAGGCGGGTACGCTGGTCATCGATGCCAGTCATCTGACTTCCACATCGGCGCCGTACGACCTCGTGCGGCGCATGCGCGCTTCGTTCCTCGTCATGGGACCACTGCTGGCACGCAAAGGACATGCTAAAATTTCTCTGCCCGGGGGCTGTTCCATCGGCGCCCGGCCGATTGACCTGCATCTGAAGGCCTTTGAAGCCATGGGGGCAGTCATTAACCTGGAAAATGGGGATATCGAAGCCAGTGTGGAAAATGGCCTGAAGGGGGCCCAAATCTATCTGGATTTCCCCAGTGTCGGTGCGACAGAAAACGTCTTAATGGCGGCATCCCTGGCCGAAGGCCGTACGATACTGGAAAATGCGGCTGAAGAACCGGAAATCGTCGATCTGGCTACCTATCTGAACAGTATGGGAGCCAATATCCGCGGCGCCGGCACCAATGTCATCCGTATCGAAGGGGTAAAAGAATTGCACGGGGCAAATCATTCGGTTATTCCCGACCGCATTGAAGCGGGCACGTTTATGGTAGGGGCCGCTATGACCGGCGGCAATGTATATGTGGAAAATGCGCTGTCGGAACATCTTAAGCCTCTCGTAGCCAAGCTGAAAGAAGTAGGGGCCACGGTCGAAGAAGATATAGACGGCATCCGCGTCATTGGCCATAAACCGTTGCGGCCGGCCGATATCAAGACACTGCCGTATCCGGGATTTCCTACGGATATGCAGGCCCAGTTCATGGCACTTACGACTATTTGCCAGGGAACAAGTGTCATTACGGAAACGGTATTTGAAAACCGCTTTATGCATGTCGATGAATTCAAGCGCATGGGAGCCAAAATCCGCATAGAAGGCCGCAGTGCCATCGTCGAAGGCGTCCCGCATCTCAAAGGGGCTGATGTCAATGCGACGGATCTGCGCGCCGGTGCAGCACTGGTATTGGCTGGCCTGGTAGCAGAAGGGGAAACAAAAGTCGGATATTTATATCATATAGACCGGGGGTATGATAACCTGGTCCAGAAGTTACAAAGGTTAGGTGCAGACATTGTTCGGGTCAATATTGACTAAAAAAAAGAAGCGAAAAAAAGGAACGCCGGCTAAAGCGGGTCATTCATCCCATTCTTTTTTCCTGGCAAACTGGTTTGGCAGTGATATTGCCATTGATCTGGGTACGACCAATATCATTGTATACGTCAGGAAAAAAGGTATTGTCGTCAATGAACCGGCTGTCATTGCCCTTGATACGAACAGTCATCGTGTCGTAGCTATTGGCAAAGAAGCGCAGGCCATGCTGGGGCGGACACCAAAGCATATTCAGGCGTATCACCCCCTCAGCCGGGGCGTCATTGCTGATTACGATGCGACCGAATACATGCTGCGGTATTTTATCCGCAGAGCTATTGGCAAATCCTTGTTTTTTAAACCGCGGATCATTATCTGTGTTCCTTCAGGAGCGACTAATGTAGAAAAAAGAGCCGTTATCGAAGCGGCTATGCAGGCCGGTGCTCGTAAAACCGTCGTCATGGAAGAACCGCTGGCCGCTGCTATCGGGGCCGGACTGGATGTAGCCAGTTCCAATGGATCCATGGTGGTCGATATGGGCGGCGGCACGACCGACGTGGCTGTACTCAGTCTGAGCGGAATCGTTATCAGCGAATCTCTGCGTATTGGCAGCAATACTTTTGATGAAGCCATTATCCGCTATCTTGAAAAAATCAAGCATATTACCATCGGCCAGCATACGGCAGAAGAGCTGAAAATCCTCATCGGTACAGCTCTGCCGGACGGGCGGCAGCTGACTGCCGATGTGCGGGGACGCAGTACGGAAACGGGGCTCCCGGCCATGGTCGATATCGATTCCCAGGAAATACGAAAAGCACTGTCAGAACCGATTGAATCCATATTGCGTGCTATTGTCACCATCCTGGAAAAAACGCCTCCCGAACTGGCCGCCGATATTGCCGACCATGGCATCGTCCTCACCGGAGGCGGTCTCCTGCTGGATGGCATGGACCGGCTGATTTCCCAGACTACGGGCATGGCAGCGTTTCTCTGTGATGATCCGTTATTGTGCGTAGCAAACGGGGCTGGAAAATCGCTGAATGAAATGAGCCGCCTGAAAGATAGCTTTGATGATTTATAAAGGAGTGAGTGTCATGTTACTGAAGAAAACAGTACTGCTTCCCCTGTGCATTATGAGTACACTAATGGCAGCACCTGTACTGGCTGCAGATATTCCTTATACGGCCGTTATCGGAGGTACCGTGGCCAGTGTCGTTTCTGTGGGAACTGATGTCCGTGAAGGCGATGTCCTCCTGACCGTTGATTCCCTGGCTGGTCCCATGGCGGCTGCCCGGGCAGATAGCAGCGGCACCGTCAAGGAAGTAAAAGTCAAAACGGGCGGGACAGTAGCCCCGGGTACGGTCGTCGTTGTAGTAGAAGAAAAATAAGAAGGAGATTATGAAACGATTACGTAAATTACGGCACCTGGCGGGAAAAGCCTGTTTGGCGGTTCTCTGTTGTGCCGTTTCCTTTTCTGTATATGCAGAACAATTTATGCCTGTCAGTGATGTCCGGCCGGGGATGACGGGATATGCCAAGACCGTAGCCAGAGGTACGCAAATCGAAACATTTCCTGTAGAAATCCTGGGTGTCATGAAAAACAGCGGCCCTTCTGGTGACCTGATCCTGGCTCGCTTTTCCGGTCCGCTCATCGAACAGACCGGCGGTATCGCCCAGGGAATGAGCGGCAGCCCCGTGTACGTCGATGGCAGACTGCTGGGGGCAGTTGCATATGGCTGGTCTTTTACCAATTCCAAAGTGGGTATGATCACCCCGATAGAAGATATGGTCAAGCTCTGGAATGTGCCCGTGCGGGAAGAAATCCGGCCATTTAACGCCCGGGAATCGTCATTGATTCCCGTCAATACACCACTTATGGCCAGCGGATTCGATATGGCATCGATGGACTGGATGAAGAATAAACTGCCCCAGTACCAGTTTATGCCCGTCGATACGGCTACGGCGGCAGAAGACAGCCAGGCGATGCCCCTGGAAGCGGGAAGTTCCGTGGCGGCTGCGTTCGTCAATGGCGATATGAAACTCGGTGCTATCGGGACGGTTACCTATGTCGATAAAGATCATATCGTCGCCTTTGGTCATCCCTTCCTGAAAAAGGGCAGTATTAATTATTTCATGCATAATGCCTATATTTTTACGATTGTCAATAATATGGCCAGTTCGTTCAAGCTTGGATCGGTAGGAGCGGAAATCGGACGGATTGACCAGGACCGCGGTGCCGGCATTGCCGGGAATTACCGACTGGCACCGGGAATCCCCGTCGTCATTCACGTACGTGACCTTGACACGGCGGCAGCCAACTTGAAACGGGTCAAAATCGTAGAAGATAATGAACTGACACCGGTCCTGGCCGCGACGACCGTGTATAATACGGCCAATAAGACCATAGATCGTATGGGCGGCGGTACGGTGACCCTGAATTATACAATCCGGTCATCCAATGGCCGGGACAAGGATATTACCCGGCACAATATGTACTATTCGGAAGATAATATCAATGAAAAGAGTATTGATGAATTATATAATGTCCTCGACATTTTAAAGCATAACGAATTCATCGATTATCCCGTTCTGGATATTACGGTCAATGCCGATTATTCCCAGGCGCGTAAGCAGGCACGGATCATTGATGCCACGGCAGCACCGGTAGTGGCCAGTCCGGGTGATACGATTTATTTCAAAATTACTCTTCATCCCTACCGGGGGGCTGATGAAGTCAAAACCATGACTTTTACCGTTCCCAAGGACCAGCCGTATGGCGATATGGTGCTGGAAGTACGTGGCGGTGGCGTTATTCCCCTGCCCTATCTGATTGAAAAACAGCGCTATAATCTGACCGATGAAATTATTGATCGGCTGCGTCATTATAAAGATTTTGCTGATCTGAAAAAGGCTATAGAAAAGGAAGATGCCAATAATGATCTGGTCATTGAAATCCTTGACCAGAACGTCAGCATGATCGATGATGACAGCAAGAAGACGGCCAAAGTCAAACTGCAGGCCAAAGAACCCCGGGAAAATCCGAAAGATGTGCTTCAGCCCAAGAAAAAAGGACTACATGAAGACAACGATGAGGACAAAAAATCGTCACTGCCAACACCGTATATCGTAAAAGGTGACGGCCAGATTACCATTAAAATCGTCAGTCCGGAAAAACGGGATAAATTCCTGGCCGGTCATCACACATTGCGTTCCGGCAAGGCTGTCATGAGTGCCGAAACGGAAGATGCTGCCCAGACAGCGGAGCACAGTGATAAGACGGTAGAACAGGATAAGGGGAATAATCAGGATAAAGATAAGTCATCAGGAGAAGATAAGAAAAGCATTTTCCTTTCCCGATGAACAGAAAAGCAGCTGTACTGTGTATAAGACATGCAGCTGCTTTTCTTGTTCATTCAGCGTAATAAAAATGATATTTGAACACGTTCAACCTTGATATTTGATGCATAACATGGTATTATCATACTTGTAGAAAACTGAAAAGGAAATCTGAGTTTTCTCACAGTTTTCTAACAATTGGCAGCCCGCGTGTAGCAGGCTCCCCACATTAATGGTATAGTAACAATACGTACGCTGACTGAAAAAGAGGAGGTGCGCCTGTGCAGGGAATATTAGAACGGATAGGATCGTTTACACTGCATATTTTTGAAAAAGTAGGCGTGCTGTCCCTCTTATTCCTGGAAACGCTGCGTCAGCTGCCTAAAATACAACGGAAGCTTACGATTGCCCAGATGGCTCATCTCGGTGTCAATTCCCTGCCAATTGTCAGCCTGACTTTGCTGTTTGCCGGCATGGTCATGACGTTGCAGATTGTCGATATCCTGTTGCGCTATGGTGCCCAGTCTACATTGGGAGGCATTATGTCTGTCGCTATGGGCCGCGAACTGGGGCCGATTCTGACCGGCGTTGTCGTAGCCGGCCGTGTAGGGGCAGCCATGACAGCCGAACTGGGAACTATGAAAGTTACGGAGCAGATTGATGCCCTGCGGTGCATGGCCGTCAATCCCGTTGCTTATCTGGTCGTACCCCGCTTTGCCGCCTGTATCACTATGGTACCGCTGCTGGCCTTTTATGGGTATATCATCGGCACGGCCGGTGGATATGCTGTCGCGATTCTCAGCGCCGGCCTGACACATTTTACGTACATGAACTCCATTGAAATGTTTACGGAAGTATCCGACGTTGTTTACGGCCTTATTAAAGCCATGTTCTTTGGAGGCATCATCGCCCTTGTGGCCTGTCATGAAGGCATGACGGCCAAAAGCGGGGCAGAAGGAGTCGGACAGGCGACAACGCGTTCGGTCGTTACATCGATTATTTTTATTTTTATCTGCAATTATCTGCTGTCTATTATTTTGTATTAGGAGTCTGGCATATGATCCGTTTACAGGATATTACCGTGGCGTATGGATCACGGGTCATTCTGAATCACATCAATCTGGATATCCGCGATGGAGAAACACTGGGGATACTGGGTGCCAGTGGTTCAGGCAAGAGTACCATACTTCGTCTGATTATCGGTCTTCAGAAACCGTCAGGCGGTCATATTTTTATAGACGGTCAGGATATTACAGGTTTTACGGAAGATGAGATGGATCAGGTACGGCTCCACATGGGCATGGTTTTTCAGTATTCAGCCTTATTTGATTCCATGAGTGTCGGGGAGAATGTGGCATTTGGCCTCCGGCAGCATCGTAAACTCCCGGAAGAAGAAATCCGGAAAATTGTCCGGGAAAAATTACATCTCGTCGGGCTGGATCACGTAGAAGATATGATGCCGAACGATTTGTCGGGCGGCATGAAAAAAAGAGTCAGTCTGGCACGGGCCATTGCACTGGAGCCCCGGGTCATATTGTATGATGAACCGACGGCAGGTCTGGATCCGCTGCGCAGTATGGATATCAACAGGCTGATTGTGACGACACAAAGCCAGCTTCATACGACATCTGTTATCGTTACCCATGATATGGAATCGGCTTTCTTCGTTGCAGACCGGCTGGCTTATCTGGAAAACGGCGTTTTCCGGCTTATTGCAGACAAGGATACGTTCCGGGATTCGCCGGATGAACACATTCAACGATTTATCAACGGTGGTCTGATGCGTCAGGAGGGGAGGTGTGCGCCATGAAATGGAGTGCAGAAGCAAAAGTCGGCCTGGTAACCATTATTGGCGTACTGGTCTTTACCTATGTGGTCATCAATCTGGCTCATGCAGAAATATTTGGCAAACCAGGCTACGTTATTCATGCCGTATTCCGCGATGCCAATGGCTTGCAGAAGGGAAATTCAGTCCGCTATGTCGGTGTTCATGTCGGTAAAGTTACCGATGTGACTCCTTCTAAAAACGGCGTAGACGTTGCCATGAAGATCGATAAGGGTACGGAAATTCCTAAAGGATCGAAACTGGCAATAACGACGGACGGCCTGCTGGGGGAAAAGATTATTTCCATTACGCCGGGCAAGGATTCGACACAGCTCATCGCTGACGGGGAATATCTGAACGGCAATGACGGCAAGACCATGGATGATATGATGGAAAGTACAGGTAAGTTGGTGGCCAGTGCCAATGATATGATTAATAACATTAATAGCGTCATCGGACACCCGGACACGCAAAAAGCGATGCGCGGGACATTTCAGAATATAGAAGGCATAACCGGACGGGTCAATGGCCTGATGGATGCCAATGCCGGCAATATCCAGGAAATGACAGCACATATGGCGTCGGTAACAGCTTCTCTGGATGCCGCTGCGGCCCAGCTGGCTGCTATGAACAGCGATGGAGCTATTTCGGCTAACGTCCGCGATACGGCGGCTAATATGAAGCGCATTACGGATAGTTTTGAGCAGACAGCGCTGGCCGTACAGAAAATTACGACTGATGAGCAGAGCCAGAAAGATTTGCAGAAAACGCTTCATAATACTGCGGAAATATCGGGGAAACTAAATAAAGTTCTCGGTGGGGGAAGCGGATTCAAAACAGAAGGCGATGCCAGTGTCTTATATAATGAGAGTAAAAATGAAACAGGTGCCGCTGTAAATTTTAAGGTGTACCGGAACCATACATTCGGGCTTCTCGGGGCTGAGAATATAGGTAACGGTACGAAACTGGATTTGCAGTATGGGTTCAGACATCCCCGATTTGATGTCCGGGCCGGCCTCATCCGCGGCGAGCTCGGAATGGGGCTGGATTTTTTTCAGGATAAACCGTTCCAACTCAGCCTGGAGGGGTATGATCCCGATGACTGGCGGTATCGTTTGAAAGCGAAATACCGCCTGACAGACAACATGTTTCTTTTTGGCCAGTTCACGCGGCCCATGAACCGCAGTGACGGTGGCAATTATTATGGTATTGACTATGTCTTTTAAAAGACATTCTGCAATAGATAGCAATTCGATCAATGGGGGTACCCGTAATGGACAAAAACTTGTATAAAAAAATTGTTGTTGCCCTGATGATTTCAACCTTGGGGACGGTGTCTGCATGGGCAGCAGAAGAAGCCGTTGTTCCCGTCGATCTGGGACAGGCAGCTGTTACTGATTCTGCCCGGAATATGGCTGGCCAGAAGGTTTCCCGGACCGGCAAAAAGGCAGCACGTACGGTAAAGAACCAGGCTGCTGTGACCCCGGCAGGAGCTATCGGTGCGTCCGATGTGACACCGCAGCTGCGGGAAGAGCTGGCACAAAAAATCCGTTCCGATATGGAAGCCAGTGCTAAAAGAGCTGCTGCCAGAGGAGAAGCGGATCCCGTCATTGTCGTCGGCCGGGTCGCTTCCGACCAGGCTGTCGATCTGACACTGCCCAAAACGGTGCAGATGGCTCTCGATTACAACCGGGATATCAAGGTGGCCCATTATGCCCTGAACAGTTCTGACTTTGATATCGCCATAGCCAAGGCCGGCAAGATGCCCCAGGTGGGCTATACCTGGAGTGGGGCCAGAGCTATGTCACAAAATATGGGACGAGATGTCATCGGTAATAGTTTTAAAAACAGTTTTAGTGTCAGCATCCCGTTGTATACGGGCGGACTGGTAGAAAACGAAATTGCCAATGCCAAGTTGGGGAAGACTAATGCCCAGGAAGAGATGCTCCGCGTCCAGCAGGCGACGAAGTATTCTGCCGTAGAAGGGTATTATGCCCTTCTGGCTTACCAGGAACTGCGTGATGTATACCATGAAGCCGTCGATAATCTGCAGGGACATTTAGATAATGTAACAGCCCAGTACAATGTAGGTACCAAGGCGAAAGTAGATGTCTTGTCTTCTAATGTATCACTGGCCAACTCCAAGACGACGGCCGTAACGGCAGATAATAATGTCGCTATTGCTGAATCAAACCTGAATAACATCCTCGGCCTGCCGTTGCAGACCAAACTGAATCTGGCCGATCATCAGCTGCCTTTTGATACGTATGATATTTCCCTTCAGGAAGCCATTGACTATGCCATGAAATATCGTCCGGAAGTCCTCCAGGCAGCCGTTGCCGTACAGGAAGCAGAAAACAGTATTGGTATTGCCCAGGCTGGCAACAGGCCGACCGTATCTGTCGGTGCCGGCCGTGGCTGGTCGGATGATGATTTCCCCGGTATTGATGATCATAACTGGAGTGTAAGTGGCGGCGTTTCCTGGAGCTTATGGGATGGCGGCGCGACTAATGCCAAAATCAAGAAAGCAAGGGAAACACTCCTTTCCGCCCGGGAAACAGAACAGAAGGCACGGGAATCGGTCCAGCTGGAAGTCAAGCAGGCATACCTCAATATCCGCAGTGCGGCACAGCGCGTAGAAGAAACGACGGCTGTCGTCGATCAGGCGAAGGAAAATTACCGTATCCAGAACATCCGCTATCAGGCTGGTGTTGGCATCAACCTGGATGTCCTCGATGCCCAGCTGAGCCTCAACGAAGCCCAGGTCAACCATATCCAGGCATTGTATGATTATAATGTCGGTATTGCCAAACTGGAACAGGCAATGGGCGTCGATGTCCGCTCCGGTGTCATCCATCCGTCCCTGACAGGGAAATGATGGGAACCTCCTTTTGTTACAATTTAAAGTAAGTTAAAAAAAAGGAAACTGAATCTTTCTATCTGTTTCTTGATTTTAATGAATAGCTTATGTACAATGAAGAGAGAATTGTAATCCTATGATTCTCTCTTCTTTTTTTATAGGAATGGAGGACGACCGTGCGAAAAAAATGGCTTGTATCCGGTGCAGTCTTTGTATTCCTCTTTGCCGCACTCTTTTCCCTGTGGATGGAAAAGCCGGCATTGATGCAAAAACTCTCTGAGACAGTGACGAGTACAGTGAATGATAAAATAAACGGAACACTAACCTTTAGTGCTATGGATGTTTCGTTGTCCGGCCGAGTCAGGCTGCAGGACCCGGTTATCCGGGATACGCAGGGACGTACTGTGCTTTCTGGTTCGGATATACAGATTTTTGTCAATCCCTGGAAAATAGTGGCATCCCTTCCTGATGGTAATCCGGCTGCGGCTATAGAGACGGTGGATATTTTCCAGCCGGTTGTCCATGTGTGGCAGAAACCGTCTGATAATACGTGGAATGTTGCGACGCTTATTAAGACATCGAAGGAAAAGGCGGACAGTGGATTCCGGGCAATTGTGCGGTTTCACGATGGAGCTGTCAGGGCACGGCTGGCCGATGGCACGCTGATTACGGGCAGCGGGGGTGACGGGACTCTCGATTTTACGTCCTACCCGGCTATCTATGGAGATATGACGCTGTATGTCGATGGAGAAAAGCTGACGGCTTCCGGTCATTATACTTCATCGCGGGAATTCGATGTCCTGCTTCGTGGCGATGCTGTTAAAGCATCTTATGCATCATCGTTCATTCCGTCTGGAACGGATGTGACTGTAGAAGAAGGTGCGCTCCGTGATATACGGGTCCGTTATGCCCGCTCGCATAATGGGGATTCTCTGTCGGGAACGGCTTCTGTAGATAATCTGTCCGGTACGGCATCGGGCCTTTCCTATGACCAGGTCAGCGGAACGGTGCGGCTGAATTCACAAAACGTCCGGATTGACCGGCTGAAAGGCCGCATTAATGGACAGGATATCAGCGCCTCAGGTGAAGTACGCATCAATGGGGATGTTCCTGTATTCAATCTGGATGTGGATGTACCCGGCGCCGATCTTGCTGCTTTTGCCGATAAGCTGCCAGCTGGCATTTCTGGTACGGCTGCCTTTAAGGGCAGCGTCTGGGGAACGGCCAGTGAAATACGCGGCAGTGGAACACTGACTGTACCAGAACTGACCTATGATGGAACGACACTGTATCATGGCGAAGTTGTCTTTTCTTGCGATGGCAGTCAGGCTGATATATCCCATCTGTCTGCTGATGCAGCTGGAGGCCATCTGGAAGGTTCGGGAACATACAACCTGTCCAGTGGTGATTTTCAGGCCTCTCTCGATGCTGATTCCATCCACCTCGAAGAAATAAGCCAGCTGCCTGTTTCGGTTCTGGGCACGGTGTCGGCTTCCCTGACCGTTTCGGGCAATCAGAATCAGGGGACAGTCCAGGCTTCCGGTCATGCCAGCGCGGCAGGTTTTTCCTATAATGGCATCGAGGCAGATCAGGCGGAAGGTGACTTTATCTATGCTGATGGATTGCTGTCTCTGTCAGGGCTGACTGCTTCCGTGCAGGGAGGAACAGTCCGGGTCCATGGCGTGTATGATACGGAGGGGCCCCGGACGGATCTTTCCTTTACAGCAGACAATCTGCCACTTGATATGGCATCTGCATATGCAGCAGTACCTATGACCGGCACCTTTTCTGCTGCCGGACACCTATATGGTTCCGGACCGGACTGGAATTTGATTTTCCATGCCCGCGACGGCAGTATACAGGGGATGGACTTTGATAGTATCGACGGCTCTCTTTCCGGTAGTGGAAGCCGTATTCTGATACCGTCTGTCGTGTGGCGTTACAACGATGGGACTCATAGAGCCAGTGGTATGGCTGATCTGGATACCCGGCAGGTGAATCTGCAGGTTGTGACACAGCATATGCGTCTGGAACGGCTGCTGCCAGCATTGGGACGGGGAGATATTCCTCTTACAGGCTGGGCCGATAATACGATTACCGTGACGGGCAGTCTCGATCAGCCTTCGGCACAGGGATCGTTCCATCTGACCAGTGGCTCTGCTTATGGCTATTTGTACAAAAATGTCAGTGCCGATTATACATTGCGGGATGGCACTGTCTATATCACCAACGGCGATATTACAGCCTATGATGCATCTATCCGCGTCGCCGGTTACCTGGGACAGCATATGAATCTGACCCTGGACGGCAGCCATCTCGATATTGCCCGCCTGGTACCGCAAAAAGGGCCTCAGCGTTCCGGTATCATGAATGTCAGAGGGCATCTTGGCGGTACGATGGACAATCCTGTCTTTGAAGGGTCTCTCCAGTCAGACTCACTGACCTTTAATGGCATAGCCCTCGATGATATACAGGGCAACCTCGGTTATTACGGCGGTATTTTCCGGTTGACCGATTTTCATTTTAAACAGAACGGAGGGACTTATGAACTGCGTGGCGGGTATAATCCGGCGAATGGCTGGATTATGGCGCGGGCCCGCGTGCAGGCTGCGGATCTGGGCAGTATCCTGAAACTGTCGGGAGCACCCTTGCAGTCCATACAGGGGCGTCTGGAAGGGCAGCTGGCTATCGATGGGACAACCGATGATCCCCGGGCACGTCTGACCGGGACTCTGACCCAGGGATATATTGATGATGCAGCTGTAGAACCTGCCCGTATTGATGTCCAATACGAAAACAATGCCGTACAGATTCATGAACTTACCCTGAAGTCCGGCGATGCCGTGCTGGCTGCCCAGGGATCGTATGCCCTTCATGGGCCGGTACAGATGCAGATTGCTGCCCACCATTTCCCGGCCCGGCTGTTGGCGGCGGTAACGGGACAGACGAATGTCCAGATTGATGCGCCTGTCGATTTTGCAGCTAATCTGAGCGGGACAGGAGATCATCCCAGTGCTGATGTGTCTCTGCAGCTCGGAAGTGGCATGGTCAATGGCATTTCCTTTACTGGCATGTATGCCCTGCTCAATCTGCGGGACCGCATGATTAAGATCCATCAGGCATATATCCTGAAGGATCCGTATAAGGCGAGCGCCTCCGGGACGATTCCCGTAGCGGCTCTGACCGGTGAAAAAACAGACGAATCTATGGACGTTATGGTAAAACTGGATCATGCCGGCCTGGATATACTGACTTTTGTCACGCCTCTTATTACTGAAGCCCAGGGTGGACTGAATGGTTCGCTGCAGTTAAAAGGTACGGCTGCGGATCCACAGGTATACGGTACGTTGAGTGTCGATGACGGTTCTTTGTCCATCCGGACCGTGCGTAATCCGCTGACACGGATTACGGGGCAGCTTCAATTTACGGGACGCAAAGCAGCGTTTTCCGGTTCTGCCGTTATGGATAAGGCAAAGGCGAAAAATCCGGGAAAATTGCAGGTACAGGCAGATGCATCCTGGCGGGGATGGGAAGTCACGTCGTACAAAGGATTGCTTGCACTCGATCATCTGGGAGTCGTCTGTCCGTATTTTACCGGACCGCTGACGGGAAACCTGACTGTCTCGCCCGGTGATGGCATGCCATTGCTGTCTGGAACTATTACGATAGATGATACGACACTGGATCTGCCCCTGAGCCTGAGTGATACGGAAAGCAATTTTGATGCCGCTCTCGACATTACGGTCGCACTGGGAGATGATGTGCGGCTGTATAATGGGGCGCTTTACGACCTGATGGTGCATGGCAAGGCTCATTTTGGCGGCACGCTGGCTCATCCCCATGGAACGGGCGGCTTTGAAGCTTCCCGAGGGACTATTCACTATTTGGATACGAATTTCCGTGTATCCCGGGCAAAAGCTGAATTTAATCAGCCCGATACATTCCTCCCCTATCTGGACGTGGAAGGTCATACCCGTGTCGGTCAGTACAATGTCCTGCTCAATCTGCGCGGTCCTGCCGATGCGATGGACCTGATGCTGCGATCCAATCCGCCGCTTACGAAGGCCCAGATTCTTTCCCTGATTACGCTCAGGAACAGCAGTGGCAAAAAAGACAGTTCCCTTAATAGTGAAGATGTCAATACACTTATAGGGAGCGGCATCCGCATGACGCTCAACAGTCTGGGGATTACACAGGCGCTGGAAAAGGCACTGAATCTAGATATGCTCAACATTACGACAGGGTCACTGGATTACAACAGCAAGACAGCTGATGTGGAAAATAATTATTATAATATAGAAATGGGCAAGTATTTGTTCAATGATTTCATGCTGACAGCTGCTTTTGGCCTCAATCATGATGACAACCGCATAGGTATGCAGTATAATTTGGGAAGTAAGTTTGGTGTGGCCGCTTGGAAATCGGCAGATGATTCCTTTATTGGCGGCATGTATAAATACAGCTTCTATTAGGGGGGACAGAAGTTGCTGGAGACATATTTAAAAGAATTACAACAGATAAAACTTCTGGCTCCGGAAGAAGAAAGAGAACTCTGGCGCGCATATAAAGACCGGGGGGACCAGGAGAGCCGGCGGCAGCTCATTGAACAGTACCAGCCGCTGGTTTTCCGGGAAGCGATGCGTTGGCACATTTCCGGGGATATTCTGCAGGACGCCCTGCAGGAAGGAACGCTGGGACTGATTGAAGCGGTGGAACGGTATGATTACGGGCGCAATGTGGCCTTTCCTATTTTTGCCGTCCATCGTATCCGTGGGGAAATCCTGGATTTTCTCCAAAAGGAAAATAAACGGTCTTCCCTGTCTCTCGACGAACCCGATGAAAACGGCGTTACCCTGCGGGATCAGTTGCCAGACGGGGCGGAGGATCTGGCAGACCGGACAGGCCGGCAGATTCTGTTTGAACACGTAGCCCAGACATTACAGCGTCTGCCTCAGAAGGAACAGATCGTCGTGGAAGGCGTCTATCTCAAAGATCAGCAGCAAAAATCCCTGGCCGAGGACCTGTCTGTCAGCCTGCCTTATGTATACCGGCTGCAGAAACGGGGAATCCGCCGTGTGAGAGGCATGCTGAGCCGGTTTATTCATGACAACAAAGAGAAGTAAAAAAGAAAATATGGTATAAACGGGAGAATACGGGAGAAACGATGAGTATTTCCAAGATAGATATAGGCTTCTTCCCATATTTACTTGTTTGTTGAGGCTGTCTTTTTCAGGATTTTATAAACATGCTGGGAAAGGAGCTTGCGCAGTATGGCAAAATCAGATAATGAACGGGCCGAGCGTGTCCGTTCTGCCAGAGCCTGGCTGGAACGGGCTGAAAAGTCTTTTGACAATAAAGCTGATGTCCGTGGGGAACTGAATCTCATGCTGGCAGAAGCGGAGATGAAAAATCTTCGAAAAAACCATGGTATGGGCTGTAAAATCCGCCGGCTGGCGGCAGTCCTGACTGCTTTGGCGCTGGCTCTGGGCATCTGGCAGTTTACACGTCCGGAAGGGCCGCCAGCTGATTTTACCCGGCCTGTCCGCGGCGAAACGGCAGCGGATACGTCACGGACGACGATGACAGCGCCGGATTCACAACCTGCAGCTGAGCCGGAATCAATCGTAACGGCAGAAGACAGGGCAGTAGAAGAAATACCGGCGGTGCAACCGGTTCCTGCAAGTACAGATGATACCGGTGTATTGCCGGCAGTACAACAGGGGGAAACAGGACAGGAGACGGAAAGAACGGAACCGCCACCTGCGACTGTACCATATACACAGCCTGTACAAAAAAAGGTTTTATCGGACCGGCAGATACAGGCTGCCGTACAAGATGCGCGTCATAGTTTGCGCGGTGCGGAAACCAAGAAATGACAACGGAGGGTCTTATGATAACACGGAATAAGAAATTTTTATTGATGATGATTACCAGTGCTATGGTGACAAGTCCCGTATGGGCTGCAGACACGGCAACAGGCTATGATGCAGATCCCGGACAGACCGTAGAAAAAAAGGTATCCGCTTCAGACATGACCGCAAAAGACGAAGGAAAGCCTATGGCACTCAATACGGTAGTGACCAGTGCTTCAACGCCGGAGACAGAAGCCGTCATGAAGAATGCAAAATCCGGCCTTACGGGGTACGAAACGGATGAAGAACTGGCAGCCATTGCCAAGGGGGAAAAGCCGGAAGACGTACGCAAGCCGGCTGAAAAAGAACAGGTAGAAAAAATTGAACAGGCCGAACAGGAACGGAAGAGCCAGGTGGCAAAGTCCGTCATCAGCGGCAATACGGGATACGAACAGGGGACGGTCGGTACAGCAGAATCGGCTAAAGAAGAAGGCCTCCCCGGAGCCTCTGTGCCGTACATGGCCGGCCTCGGTGACGTACAAATCGATACGACGATTCCCAAGTATCCTATGGCGGTACTGGAGCCAGGGCAGGAAAGCACCATGCCCTATGGTAATGTTGTCACCGATGAATCCATCGCTCCTTATGCCAATAAAGTGACGACGGCAGTAAGCGTTGGCCCTGTACCGGACCCGGCCATTGAAGCCTACCTGCTGCCGAAATTAGCCATGCGCGTCGGTGATACGGTCAGTGCCGATTATGTCCGCCATGATGTCAATGTCATCGGTTCTACCGGTCTTTTCTCGACGGTCCATCCTTCCTTTACCAACGTGCCGGAAGGGGTGGCCCTGAATTATGCCGTACAGCTCAATCCCGTCATCAACGGTGTAGAAATTACCGGCAATAAAGTCTATAAGACGGAAGCGCTCCAGCAGATGATCCAGTTCGTACCGGGTTCACCGCTGAACAGTACCAT
This sequence comes from Megasphaera sp. UBA4382, assembly GCF_002391155.1. Lineage (NCBI taxonomy): Bacteria > Bacillati > Bacillota > Negativicutes > Veillonellales > Veillonellaceae > Megasphaera > Megasphaera sp. UBA4382. The sequence continues at coordinate 49,650 of NZ_DGRS01000080.1, forward strand.
CATCAGTAAAGACGTAGCCAACATCAATAACCTCTATGCGAAAGACGGTTATATGTACAGCCATGTATCCAATGCGACGCTGGACAGCAAGGGTATCCTTCATATCGGCATTACGGAATGCCATCTGGAAGATGTCGTCGTCCGCGGTAATACCAAGACCAAATCCCGTGTTGTGACCCGGGAAGTACGCATGAAGAAAGGCGATGTGTTTAACCGTGCCGCCGCCAGCCGCAGTGTGGAACGGATTTACAATACGGGGTACTTTGAAGATATTAACGTCCGCATGCTGCCGGGCAAAAAGAATCCCAACGACGTCATCATGGAAATCGACGTCGTCGAAGCCAAGACCGGCCAGATTTCCATTGGCGGCGGTTATTCCCAGTCGAACGGTATGGTAGGCCTGTTGGGGCTTTCGGAAAGCAATTTCCGCGGTACTGGTGACAAGGTAGCCATTAACTGGGAATTTGGCGGTGAAACTGATTCCAATCACAATTACACGTTCTCCTACACCCATCCGTGGCTCAATGACCATGGCGATTCTATCGGCTTCAGCCTGTTCAACCGGGAATACGATTACGAAGATTACGATGAAAAAGGCAATTCCGTTGCCGATTACGACCGGGAAACAAAAGGCTTCAACCTGACCTATGGCCGCGTCCGCAGCGAATACGTCAGCGATTACGTTACGTTGGAAACGAAACGGACGAAATACGATGAATGGAACAGTGGATTCTACTATAAAGGGGGAGCAGACGATTCTCGTAATAAAGGATATGACTTTAAAGGTATGGATTACGAGGGCAAGAACTTTGGCCGGACGAACAGCCTGACCTGGTCCCACGTCTTCGATAACCGTGATAATGTCTATGATCCGACCCGTGGCAAGAGGATTTCCTACACGGCAGCTATTGCCGGTCATGGCCTGGGCGGTGACTTCGATTACTATAAACTGACTTTTGAAAACCGTCTGTACTACAAAGTAGGCCGCAAGCATGTCATTGCCCTGCGCTTTATGGGCGGCTATGCCAACGGCGATATGCCGTACTATGACCTCTTCACTTTGGGCGGCGCCGATAACCTGCGTGGCTATGAAGACGATGAATTCCGTGGCAACAAGATGTATGCGGCGACGGTAGAATACCGCTATCCGATTGCCAAGAAAATCCAAGGCGTCTTCTTTGTCGATGCCGGTTCTGCCTGGGATGGAACGGAAAATATCCCCTGGTATCAGAACGATGACAGTATCCACGTTTCCACCGGTCTCGGATTCCGCATCACGACGCCAATCGGGCCTATCCGCCTGGATTACGGCGTCGGCGACGATGGCGGCAAGTTCCACTTCAGCTTTGGTGGTAAGTTCTGATGTATGCAGACGATAGGTGGGATACGTCGTGTTTCGCACTTGTTTATTGACGATTCTCTTTGTCTGTGCTAGTCTAGGTAGTGCCATAGCGGCACCCGTAACTCATGTGGCGGTACGCGTCTCTTCTCTGGGAGAGGCCATACCGCCTCTTGTCGAGAAGAGGATATGTGCCAGCATTGAGACAATTGGGAACCACGTGTTCCTCGGTGCCGATGACCAGGCCGTGCTGAACCGGCAGGATGAGTATACCCGCATGGTTTACGACATTACGGACCGCGTGCTCATAGGGTATACGGTCGAACATATCGAACTCGTGCCGGGACCGGAAACGATGCTGTCTGTGCAGATCCGCCCCTGGGGAAGTACCATACGCCGGGTACATGTCCGCTTTGACTATGGATCTCTTCCGACATTGGGACAAGAAATGGCTGGCAGGGACCTGACCGGCGTTTCGGCTTTTATTGAAAATCTCCTGACCGGTCTTCCCGTCGATGCTCTGGACTGGGCAAATGGCACGGTCAAGGCTGTTATGGAGACGGAACTGGAGACAGAACTTCCAGAATTTTATCCGCACATTGTCATTACGCCCGGCGCGGATACGACGGTAGAAGTGTATTTTCTGCCGGTACTTCCCGTTGTGCGCAATGTCAACGTCCGCGTCGATGCGGAAAACCTGCCCAAGATCATCTTTCTCAGTACGCGCAAGCATATGGAAGACCGTTATGCAGGCCTGAATGGCCTGCCTGTTGCATTTGTGCGCCGCCATCAGCGCGATGTAGAGCGTGATTTGCAGCAGCATCTGAATGACCAGTGGGTCATAAAGAAATATAAGCTGCGCGTCCTTCCCAGTCTTTCCGTTGCTGAAAATATAGATATCCATTTAAAATCGGAAACGGATTTTTACGATGTCCGCGCACAGGCCTACATAGACGTCAGCAGGGACAGTGATGCCTATCATGATAAAGAAGATAATACGGTCCTGCGGGCCCATGTGGGCAGAAAAATCGGCAAACACCATGAGTTGTATACAGACGTGGAATTCATGCCTGCTTCTGTAGCCTGGAACTTCATTCCCGGTTACGGGTATCAGCCCCGAAAGGGAACTTGGATGGGATATAATTTTGAAAGCCAGGATGACAGACATCATCTTTGGCTGCGGCAGGAATTAGGGGGCCGCTGGTCTTTCCGGTTCGATAAAGATCTGACAAACCATGATGAAGAGGCGGGACTCTTGTACCGTCTCCATGAATACGTCGGTTTGGAATATATCATTTCCGGCCACGATACGTGGCTGCGGGTTATTGGCTATTTATAAGGAATTGCAAAGGAGTAATGTTACTATGATGTCAGAAATGGGTAAGAAAAAGAATGTCAAGATTTTTTCCGCTGTCATTGCAGCGATTTTTGTACTGAGTGTTGCCGGCATTGCCGTCATGCAGATGGGCAATCCCGTCAGTGCGGCGCCGTCCAGCAATATCGGCGTCGTCGATATGAGCAAGGTCATTCCGCCCGATAATCAGGATGTAGCCAATGCACAGAAAGAAATGCAGCAGGCCTCGGAAGATGCCAAGAAAAAATTTGAAGAACAGTCCCAGGGTATGACCGATGAACAGAAGAGTCAGCTCTATCAGCAGATTCAGGAAGAAATGACGAAAAAACAAGAAGACATCTATAAGGGCGTCAAAGATAAAGTCGATGAAGCCGTCGGCAGCGTTGCCAGCACGAAAGGCCTGAGCCTTGTCGTCGATAAACGGGCCGTTCTCTATGGTGGTCAGGATATTACAGAACAGGTTTCCAAGAAACTGAGTGAATCCCAGTCCAAGTAAGGATATTGCCATGAAGCGTAATTATGCGGCAGCTGCTGGCGCCGTAGTGCTGGCCTTTTGCCTGGCTGTGGCTTTCTGGATGATGCACAGCCGGACGCCGGCTGTGCCTGTTACAGAAAAAGGGCCGGTTATTGCCTGCGCCGATGTAGAACACATCATGATGAGCCATCCCTCGTACAGCCAGTACCATCGCCTGGAACTGGAATATAATGCGATGGTAGCCCAGTATCAGTTTGAACAGTGGCATTACTCGAAGCAGGCCGCATCCCAGGGGCAGGCGGCGAAAGACTTTTCTATGACCGATGCGTTGTCATCAGCGGCTCTGGATCAGGAATTACAGGCCCGGGTGGCCATTAAACAGAATGAATTGAATGCGGCATTGGAGCAGCGGTATCAGACTCTGATCCGGGAACGCCGGCAGACACAGCCGGCCCTTTCTGATGAAGAAAATCTGAAGATCGTCAATCTCCGGCTGAAACTGGCTGCATTGGCCCTGTCTCCGTCGGAACGTAAGGCAGCAGAACAGGAACTGCAGGCACTGTTGCGCAAAAACGGCGGCGACCATCAGACGGACGCGGCTGCAGCGGCGGATATTGCCGCTGCCATGGCTCCCGATAAGGAAAAAGCACAGAAAGAACTGCAGGCATATGCGCTTCAGGTAAAAGATGAACTGGCGGCCCGGCAGCAATCCAGTCGGGAATTGTTCACGAAACAAATGGATTCTTTTGGGAAGCGTCCGGAACCGGCTGTCTGGAATGCGGCCTGGAAAGAGAAACTTGAAGCGAAAGAAAAAGAAATGAAGGATCAGAAAGAAGCCATCCTGGCAGATATCCGGGATAAAGCGGCGGCCGTTGCGGAAGAACAGGGAATCGATATCATATTCTCTGAATACGAAGGCATCGGCACGGCGCTGGATGTGACCGATGATATCATTGTCAAGCTGGCATAACAGGAGGCATTATACGAATGAAACGGATAGGTAAACGATTGGCTGCTGTTTTATGCATGATAGCGGCAGTTGCCGTACTCAGCGGCTGCGGTAGTGAAGATAAAGTAGGCTATGTAGATATGAGCCGCGTACAGAAAGAAGCACCGGCCGTACAGCAGTATCAACAGAAGATAGAAGAAAAGAGCAAATCTCTCGATGCCGAACTGCAGCAGGCCCAGCAGTCCATGTCAGCGGAAGATTTCCAGAAGAAACAGCAGCAGGCATTACAGGAAAAGCAGATATACGCAGCCAGTATGCAGCGTCAGTTCATGACCGATATCCAGAGCAAATTAGGGGATATCGCCAAGGATAAAAACGTCGGCATCATCGTCTATAAGGAAGTCGTTCCCAACGGCGGCGTCGATGTAACCGATGATTTGATTGCGAAATTACAATAAAGGGGTTGACTATGTTGAAGAAGACAGTACAGGAGTTGGCCGCCATACTGGGCGGTACGGTGATCGGTGATGGCACGCGGGAAATTGAAGATATCAAGGGGCTGCAGGAAGCAGGTCTGGAGGATATCACCTTTGCAGTAGATCCATATACGGAATATCTGCCTCAGGTTCATGCCGGTGCCGTCATTGTGGAAAAAGAAGTCCCGGCCGGGGATAATACACTCGTACTGGTAAAAAATCCGCGCCTGGCTTTTTCCCAGCTCCTGGTGCTCTTCCATCCCCGGCAGACCGTGGCCCGGGGCATTCATCCTACGGCCATCGTAGATGACAGTGCTGTCCTGGGGGACAATGCCGCTGTCATGGCCTATGCTGTCATTGGCAGGAATGTCAGCATAGGAAAGAACTGCGTCATTTATCCCTATGTTTTCATTGGCGATAATGTCTCTATCGGTGACGATGCCGTCATTTATCCCGGTGCTGTCATCCACGAAAACTGCCAGCTCGGAGATCGTCTTGTCGTCCGTGCCCATGCGGTTATCGGCGGTGAAGGTTTTGGCTTTGCTACAAACGAAGGCCGTCATACGCGCATTCCCCAGATTGGCAATGTCAAAATCGGCGATGACGTAGAAATCGGGGCCTGTACGTGCATCGATAATGGAACTCTTGACAGCACCGTTGTCAAACGGGGTACTAAAATAGACAATCTTGTCCATCTCGGCCATAATGTGGAAATCGGGGAAGACTGCTTCATCATAGCCCAGGTAGGGATTGCCGGCAGTACCAAGGCGGGTAATCACTGCATCTTTGCCGGCCAGGTGGGCTGTACAGGCCATATTACCATCGGAGACAATGCTGTTTTTGCGGGAAAGACCGGGATAACCGGCAATGCGGAAGGCAACCAGGTCTATGCCGGATATCCGATGCAGCCTCATATGGAATGGAAACGGTCCCAGGTATATTTGAAACACTTGCCGGACATGGCGAAAAAAATCAAACAGCTGGAAAAGAAAATTGCTGAATTAGAAAAAAAGACAGCTGAATAAGAGGCAGCCTATGTATACATTTATGAAAATACTAAGCTGGATCATATGCCATCTGCCCGAAGGCGTGCGGCGTGCGCTGGGACATTTCCTGGGCTGGTTCTTCTGGACCTTTGTCCCCCGAAAAAGAAAGCGGCTGGCTCAGCAGCAGATATTGGATTGTGGCATTACCGATGATCCGGAAAGAGCCATGGAGATTGCCAAGGCGAGCAGCTGCCGCTTTGGACCTATGATCATCGAGGTGTTATCCTATCCGATTTATACGAAAGAAATATTGGATAAGAAGATTACCTGGCATGGGAAGGAATATCTGGACGAGCTGAAAGAAAGCGGTGAAGGCGCCGTTTTCATGGCTTCTCACGCGGGAAACTGGGAATTATTGGGAGCGGTTCTTGCCATGAACGGTTATCCGCTTATTTCCGTGGCCCAACAGCAGAACAGTCACAGCGCCGATGCTTTTATCAACGAATACCGGGCAATGATGAAACAGCATGTCACGTACAAGACGGGAATCCGCGATATGGTGCGTTTTCTCCAAAATGGCCATTATATCGGTCTCTTGATGGATCAGGATCCGGGATACACAGGCATTATGGTCCGGTTGTTCGGCCGTGATACGCTGACGGCTGACGGACCGGCTAAAATGGCAGGAATCAAAAATTATCCGATTATTTCTACGTTTATTCATGAAGACAGACCTTATCATCACGTCATAGACGTGTTGCCGCCCATCCGGCCGTATACGGCGGATCACCGCCTGTCCAAAGAAGAAAAGGAACGCATCGTCTATGCGACGACGCAGGCATTAAATGACCGGCTGGAAGAACGGATCCGGAAATATCCGGAAGACTGGTTCTGGCTTCACAACCGTTGGAAATGGACAAAACGCTATAAAGAAAAGGTAGCAAGTGGTGAAATGGCTGCCAGAGGATAATCTGGCCAGAAGGGATTTTTCCGGCAATTCTTTATCCGATGGCAGGTTATAGATGAAAAAATTGGCATACGAAGCAAGTCAGGCTTCGTATGCCAATTTTTTGGGGATTCGTCCATTTATATCCAGCCAAACCTGCGGCAGGCATGGAATATGCCGCCCTTGTCATTGTCATCGGTAATATAATCGGCCCGTTCCTTGAGCTGGGGACGGGCATTTCCCATAGCGATGCGGAAGAAGGGTGATACAAACATGGCGATGTCGTTGAGGCCGTCGCCGAATACGACTACGTCTTCCAGGGGAGCTCCGGCGTGTTCCATGAACCGGCGGATACCGGCACCTTTATCGGTCGGTTCCACGAGATACGTATTGGTAATGTACGGAAGCCGGGAGAGACCATATGTATCCAGAGGCGGATCACCTGCTGCCGGACGGACGTGGACGATTTTATAAATCGTCGTCAGGGAATCGATGTCCACAGGAGTTACATCGGTTTGGAATAATTGCGACTGTCCAAGATGGCGGAACGATTCATATGGCGTATGCCGGACCATTGTATTGTCTGTAAAGACGGCCCAGGGAAGATGGCGCCGTTCCAGTTCGTGGAGAAGGGCCCGGCAGTTGGCGATGGGCAGACCATTCATTTCTATGAGCGTATTATCTATGGTGAGACTATTGCCACCATCACTGACGAGCGATGTGATTCCATACCGACTGGCTGTACGGAAGCCATCACATTGTAATCTGCCCGTAGCAATAGCTACACTGTGTCCGAGCTGGCGCAGGCGGTTCAGACAGTATACCGTATCTGCCGGGATGATTTGTGATATATCAAGTCCCAGGGTACGGTCGATATCAAAAAAGAAATATTTTTTCCTCATGATACAATCCTTTCTATAAAAGAAATATCAAGTAACATTATACGGAGAAACAACGGAATATTCAATTAGTAATCCGTATCATGCACCCGTTTTAGTCAGATACATGGTAAATTATATGTCAAGTCTTGATTTTTTCTATGTATTTGATTATACTAAATGCAAGAGAAAACCCTACTGTGTTCGTAAAATGATCTCGTGTTTTGAACCAACATCTTTTACATTGGGAGTCCGGGCTCTATGGCTGCCAGGCAATGCCTTCACTGGACTGTCGAACTCCATAGGAGGACACCCACCTGCTCAGGCAGGCTCAAAACTTGGTTTATAAACGGCATGGTGGGGCTTCTTTTTCTGTATAATTCATTGTGAAGATTGAGTGCCGCTAAGTTATCTTGGCGGCTTTCTATTTACAGCAGGTGAGAACAAATGAACGGAGACGATTTATTTTCTCTGGCAGCGGAAGAACAGCAGTCTCTCCTGGCCCCTCTTGCCGTGCGTATGCGGCCGGAAACACTGGATGAAATCTGCGGGCAGGATACGCTGATCGGCCCGGGCAGTTTCCTCCGGGCCATGATTGAAAAAGATACGCTGCCCAGTCTTCTCTTTTACGGGCCTTCCGGTGTTGGAAAAACGACGCTGGCCCATGTGATAGCTCAGGCGACGCATAGCCGGTTTGTCAAAGTCAATGCCGTTACGGCGGGGACGGCTGAATTGCGCAAGGTCATACAGGAAGCCAGAGATGCCATACAGATGTATCAGAAGCGGACTATCCTTTTCATTGATGAAATACACCGCTTCAATAAAAGCCAGCAGGACGTGCTTTTGCCATATGTAGAAGACGGCACGGTCATTCTTATCGGGGCTACGACAGAAAACCCGTATTTCGAAGTGAACCGGCCGCTTTTGTCGCGTCTGCGTGTCCTCACGTTTTCACCTTTGGGCAGAGAGGATATTGCCAGGATATTGATGCGGGCTCTGACGGACCAGGAAAAGGGCCTGGGCAGTCTGCATATACAGGCTGATGCAGGTGTCTTACAGCTTCTGGCGGATGGGGCAGACTGCGATGCCCGGGCCGGACTGAATCTCCTGGAACAGGCCTGTATGCTCGTTCCCGAAGGTGGCAGACTAAAAAAAGAGACGGTAGAAAAAGTTATGGGTCATGCACTGTATACGTATGACAAACAAGGTGATGCCCATTATGATACGATTTCTGCCTTTATCAAGAGCATGCGCGGTTCTGACCCCGATGCGGCCCTTCATTATCTGGCCCGCATGATAGAAGCGGGAGAACAGCCTTCTTTTATTGCCCGGCGTCTGGTCATCTGTGCGGCTGAAGACGTAGGCCTGGCAGACCCGCAGGCACTAGTAGTAGCCAACGCGGCTGCCCAGGCGGTAGAACTTGTCGGCTGGCCGGAAGGACGGATTATTTTGTCAGAAGCTGTCATTTACGTATCCTGCGCGCCCAAGAGCAATAGCGCTTATATGGCGATAGACCGGGCATTGCATGATGTGCGGCGGGGCGGATGTGGAGAAATCCCGGCATGGCTCCGCGATGCTCATTATCAGGGAGCTTCTTCTCTGGGACATGGAGCGGGGTATAAATATCCCCATGATTATCCCGGTGGCTGGGTACGGCAGCAGTATCTGCCGGATCCACTCAAAGACCGGCAGTATTATGAAGCAACGAATCACGGAAAAGAAGATGTCATGGCGGAAAAATGGCATAAACGCCGTAGCTGTGATAAATAAGTCAGAATGCATATATGGTTTGGAAGGTGAAAGGTTTGGCACAAGGGAAAACAAGACGCGTGACAAAATCCCGGCCCCGTAAGGCATCGGGAAAGGGTGTACGCCGTACAACGAAAAAAAAGGATACAGAACCGTCGCTGCTGAAATATGAGATTATTGGCATCGTCCTTTTGTGCTGCGGTATTTTTATGACCGTTGGTATTGTCGGTATTGATACAGGCAGTGCAGGCCATAGTATTGATGGTATCCTGTCCTATATATTTGGCATCGGACGGATTGTTTTTACCCTGTCTATGGTGATTCTGGGGTTGAAATATATCATTTTACGCAAGGCCTGGCCCCTTACGAAGAACTGGCTGGCAGGTACGGTACTCTTTGTGTTGTTCCTGGGCCTTATCCACCTGTTATTTATTCCCCAGGGGGCAGAATTCATGCCGGCCATGCTGCGCGTCGGAGGCGGTGCGGCCGGTGCTGCCGTCGCCTCGCTGCTGCGTTCCTTTCTCGGCGAATTTGGCGCCGTTCTGGTCGTTGTGGCCTTAGGGATAGTGACTCTGCTCGTATGGAAAAAATGGTCTATTTCCCGCCCCGTAGCCATCGTTTCGGACAAGGCATCAGAAGAGGTGTCCCGCGTATCCGATAAGGCCGTAGAGGGATTGCAGGAAGCATCCCGTTCTATGCAGCAGTGGCATGAACATCATCATATCTTTGATCTGGAAAAAGAAGAGCAGGAAGAACAGGCGGAAGCGGTAGGAACGGCCCGGACTGACAGGGACGTTCCCGTGGCAGAGGCAGAACCGGTGCCGGCTTTGGAATCCCGTGAGGAAGATAGTCTGCTTCACGGCCCGCGTGTGGATTTTACATCGGAAAAAAGAGATGGATTACTAGAAAACGAAGAATGTATACCAGATCTGACAGAAGAACTGGATATATCACCTGTTTCGGCGGCTCCGGCCGTGCTGCCGCCGGAAGGACGACAGGATGACGACTATGATGACGGACTGCCAGATACGGAGAAACAGCAGGAAGAAGGACAGCCGATGGAACAGCCTGTCCGGGATGTACTGCAGGAAGAACTGGCCGACTTGAAGCCAGTCGAAATCGATGCCCAGTCTACGGCCGTCGATGTGGCGCCCCAGGGGCATTCGGCCGTACCGGTGGCCAAAGGAGAAAATACATACCGCCTGCCGCCGGTGAGCCTGCTCAAACCGGGAAAACCCCTGGCAGAAGGACTGAGTGAAGAAGCCCGTCAGAATGCCGTCATTTTGCAGGAAACACTGAAAAGTTTCAACATTGAAGCCAAAGTGACGAATGCCAGTCAGGGCCCTTCTGTCACCCGTTATGAACTGGAACCGGCAGCTGGGGTGCGCGTGAGCCGGATTGTCGGTCTGGCCGATGACATTGCCCTGAATCTGGCGGCGACACAAGTTTTTATCGAAGCGCCTATTCCCGGGAAGGCTGCCGTGGGCATTGAAGTGCCGAATAAGACCCGTACGGGGGTCAATCTGCGCGATGTCCTCGATACAGATGAATTTAAAAATGCTGCCAGCGGCGTGCCTGTAAGCCTGGGCAAGGATATTGCCGGGAATCCAGTCATTGCCGATCTGACCAAGATGCCTCATCTTCTGGTCGCCGGTACGACCGGGTCCGGCAAGAGTGTCTGCATCAACACGTTTATTGCCAGTATCCTGTTTAAGCAACGGCCGGAAGATGTCAAATTGGTACTGATTGACCCGAAGGTTGTCGAATTATCCGTATACAATGGCATTCCCCATTTGATGACTCCTGTCGTTACCGATCCTAAAAAAGCAGCTAATGCGCTGCGCTGGGCTGTACGGGAAATGGATGATCGTTATAAGCGGTTCTCCCAGGGATTTGCCCGGGATATCAAAAGCTTCAATGAAAAGTATCCTGATGAAGCCATGCCATATGTCGTCATTATCATTGACGAAATGGCCGATCTCATGATGGCGGCCTCCAGTGATGTAGAAGATTCTATCTGTCGTCTGGCGCAGAAGGCCCGTGCCTGCGGTATGCACTTGGTACTGGCTACGCAGCGTCCTTCTGTTGATGTCATTACCGGCCTCATTAAGGCTAATATTCCGAGCCGCATTGCTTTCCGCGTTTCCAGCCAGACCGACTCCCGTACTATCCTGGATATGGGTGGTGCCGAAAAGCTGATTGGCAACGGCGATATGTTTTATTTTCCGACGGGTGCCCCCAAACCCATCCGCGTACAGGGGGCATTTATCTCGGATGCGGAAATCGAACAGCTCGTTACGTTCATAAAAAATCAGAACACGACAGAACCGAAATACGATGAATCCATTCAGCAGTCCGCCGGTGAAAGCAGTGGAGATACGGCCGGATTTTTTGAAGATGAGCTGATGCCCCAGGCCATCGACATGGTCCTGGAAACGGGACAGGCATCTTCTTCCATGCTGCAGCGGCGTTTCCGTGTCGGATTTACCCGGGCGGCCCGCATGATTGATACAATGGAAGCCATGGGAATTGTCGGGCCGAATGAAGGAAATAAGAAACCGCGGGAAATCATCATGTCACCGGCGGAAGTACAGGCAAAATTCTTCCATAAAGACACGTGATATCATTTTTCCGGGGAATAGTATATAATTAACTATGTATGCATGGGCATATTCATATAAGGAGGCGGTTCTTTGTCTTCTATCGGCAGAGTATTACAACAGGAAAGGGAACAGCAGGGGCGTACGCTGAAAGAAGTGTCCGATGCTGTCAATATAAAAGAAGGCTATCTGGATGCCCTGGAAAAGGAAGATTTTGATGTCATCCCTGGTGCCGTATTTGTCAAGGGATTTATCCGGACGTATGCGGAATATCTGGGACTGGATGGAGCCGGACTGGTCACAGCGTATAAAGAAGAGGTCCTGGCGAGGAAACCCAGGCCGGAAGTGCGTCCTGTGGCACAGAGCCCGGAACGGGCAGAAAGGGAAAAGCGGCAGAAGGAACGGAACCGTCAGAGCAAGTGGCAGGGGATAACCATTTTGTCGGGAATTATTTTATTTCTGCTGCTCATTATCTGGTTACTTTTGTAAAAGAGGCAATATATGAACGAGGAATTTCTGGTGACCAGCAGGGCCGATATGGAACGGCGCGGCTGGAATCAATTGGATTTTGTATATATCAATGGCGATGCCTATGTGGATCATCCCGGTTTCGCCGCTGCTGTTATCGGCAGGGTACTGGAGAGCCGCGGGTATCGCGTAGGCATCATTTCCCAACCGGACTGGCATAGTGCAGAACCATTCAAGGCACTGGGACGGCCCCGGCTGGGAGCGCTGATTACGGCGGGCAATCTCGATTCCATGCTCAATGAAAAAACAGCGGCAAAAAAATTTCGCAGCACCGATAATTATTCACCGGGCGGTATAGCCGGGAAACGACCTGAACGGGCTACCATCGTATATGCCAACAGGATGCGCGAGGCTTATAAAGATGTCCCCATCATTATCGGAGGCATTGAGGCCAGTCTGCGACGGTTTGCCCACTACGATTACTGGTCGGATAAAGTACGTCATTCCATATTGCTGGACAGCAAAGCCGATATCCTGAGCTATGGCATGGGGGAACACTCTGTCGTAGAAATTGCCGATGCCCTGGCTGAGGGGAAAAACGTGGCGGAGATGTATCATATCCGGGGCATCTGCTATGTGACCAGCCGGCCGCCTATATCGGAAAAAACTGTACTTTGTCCATCCTATGAGGAGGTGAAGGCAGATAAAAAAGCCTTTGCCCGGGCCTTTAAAATACAGTATGAGGAACAGGATCCTTTCTATGGCCGGACGATTATCCAGCCGTCGGAAAACCGGTATGTCGTTCAGACGCCGCCGGCTCTGCCACTTACGACAGAAGAAATGGACGCCGTCTATGAACTGCCCTTTACACGGCGCTGGCATCCCGATTATGATGATTGTGGCGGTGTGCCGGCCCTGCATGAAGTGCAGTTCAGCCTGACCAGCCACAGGGGATGCTTTGGACATTGTCATTTTTGCGCTATTACCAGTCATCAGGGACCGATTGTCCAGAACCGCAGCCATGAATCTCTGATCCGGGAGGCCGTGCATATGACACACCTTCCCGGTTTTAAAGGTTATATCCATGATGTAGGCGGTCCGACGGCTAATTTCCGCCATCCGGCCTGTAAAAAGCAACTGACGGCCGGAGTATGCAAAGACCGCCATTGTATCGGCAGTGAAATCTGTCCCAATCTGGACACGTCACATGACGATTATTTGAAGTTATTACAGGAAATCCGCCGCATTCCCCGCGTCAAAAAGGTGTTTGTCCGCTCTGGACTGCGCTACGATTATCTTTTAGCGGATCACAATAAGAAATTTGTAGAAGAATTATGCCGGTATCACGTCAGCGGACAGCTGAAAGTGGCACCGGAGCATGTCGTAAAGCATGTGACCGATTTAATGGGAAAGGCTGATGTACATGCCTTTCTGACGTTTAAGAAATGGTTTGACGAAGCCAACCGGAAATTGGGAAAAAAGCAGTACCTGGTGCCATATTTTATGTCCAGCCATCCGGGCTGTACTCTGGCCGACGCCATTACATTGGCGGAATTTTTGCGGGATATGCATATGCAGCCGGAACAGGTACAGGATTTCATCCCTACTCCGGGGAGTCTCTCGACGGCTATGTATTACACGGGCATGAATCCACTGACGGGGGAAAAAGTTTACGTAGCCCGGCGGCCGGAAGAAAAACAGATGCAGCGGGCTCTGATGCAGTACAAGAATCCGGCCAATTATGATATTGTCTACAAGGCGCTGTGCATAGCCGGACGGCGGGATCTTATCGGCTATGGCAGTCACTGCCTGATTCCGCCCCGCCGGCCGGGAAAAGCGCGGATGGAAAAGACTGCGGGAAGGGCAGGGAACCGCCGGCCCGGAAACCCGGGGCGGAAGGGCAGAACGCTTCAAGACCGGCAGCGCCATGGATTCAGGTGATTTCATGAAAAAATATGTACCGACACTGGCTATTGTACTGTTTGTACTGGCTGTGCTCGGATTCAGCAATATATTACTGGAAAAACAACAGGAAGAGAAAGCACAGGATGCATACCGGGCCGAACGGCATCTTGTCGTGTATTCCGATATGCCGGCCGACGTCAACAGTGCTCTGGCCAGGAAGTTTTACAGAGATACGGGACTGCGCGTACAGATTGAAACGCGTACCGATAGTGAACTGCAGTCGCTGGCTGACGATGCAGCGTCTGATGCCGGGCCGGACATGGTCATTGCTTCCGAACCGGTATTGAAGGATTTGCAACAGGCCTCGATATTCGTTCCCTATGCGTCACTGGCTACGGAAAGCGTTCCCTATTCGTTTAAAGATGCAGATGGATATTGGACAGGTGCCTGGTATGATCCTATGGTTTTCGTCGTGAGCAAGGCATATTACGAACGCCGTGGCAGTGAACTGGAAACCTGGGATGATCTGCTGACTGATCCGAATATGGTCCTGGCTTTTCCCGATTTGGCAGCGACGGATATGGCAGGAGACTTTCTCTGTTCGTATGTAGAAATTGCAGGGACAGCAGAAGCCAGCCGGTACTTTAAGGCTCTGCAGCCTCATATTGCATCGTATGCCAAGACGATGTCTCCCATCGTGCGCCGCGTTGCTGCCGGTGAAGCCGATATGGGTGTTGCCAGTGCTATGACTGTCCGTCAGTTCCTGCGGGATAAAGCGCCGGTTGTCATGCTGTATCCCCAGAATGGGACATCCTACTGGCTGTACGGCAGGGGAACGACGAAATGGTGTACCGATACGGAACTGGCTCCCGTCTTTGCCGACTGGCTGCTGTCGCGGAGCGCCCTGGCACTGCTGCATCAGAATACACTGTTTTTGACGACAGCTAGCGATGTGCTGCCGAAAGAATTAGATGGACGCAACCGGTATCCTGTGCTTTTCCCTGTCCGCAAATTGTATACGGATCAGGGACGGAAAAATGTACAGGATTGGTGGATTAAAACTATTCGATTTGGAAAGGAACCATAAGTTACATGGAAAAAATAGGATTTGTCAGTCTGGGTTGTTCAAAAAATCTCATTGATACAGAAGTGATGCTGGGCATTTTGCGGGACCGCCATATGGAAATCACCGATGACCTTGAAGAGGCGGATATCATCATCGTAAATACGTGCACGTTTATTGAAAAAGCAAAGCAGGAATCAATTGATACGATTCTCCAGGCAGCCAGATATAAGACAGAAGGCCGTTGTCAGATACTGATTGTAACAGGCTGTCTCAGCCAGCAGTATAAAGAAGAACTGATGAAGGAAATGCCTGAAATCGATGCCCTGCTGGGAACGGGGTCATGGGACCGGATCTGGGATGCCATCGATACTGTCAAAAAAGGAAGAAAAGCCTGTTTCATGGATAATGTCAGCCATTTGTATAATCAGAATACGAGCCGGCTGCGTACGACGCCATCTTACAGTGCTTACGTCAAGATCGGGGAAGGCTGCAATAACGGTTGTTCCTTCTGCATCATTCCCCATGTCCGGGGACGCTTATACAGCCGTCCTGTCGATTCGGTCGTGGCAGAAGTCCGGCAGCTGGCTGATGACGGAGTGAAAGAAATCAATCTCATTGCACAGGATACGACTAGTTATGGCGTCGATCTGGCCGGTCATTCCCTGCTGCCGGAACTGTTGCGCCGCCTTGTAAAAATAGATGGCATCCGCTGGATTCGCCTGTTTTATCTCTATCCGCATTACTTTACAGACGAACTGATGGAACTGATCGTCAAGGAAGATAAAATCTGCCCGTATGTCGATCTGCCGCTGCAGCATATTTCCCAGTCTGTGCTGGAACGCATGAACCGCCGCGATTCGGAAGAAGATGTGCGCCGTCTCATGAAAAAGTTATGCAGTCATGGCCGTAAACTGACATTGCGGTCCACGTTCATTGTAGGTTTTCCCGGTGAAACAGAAGAAGAGTTCCGCCAGCTTTGCGATTTCGTCAGAGAAACGGAATTCGATGATGTAGGCGTCTTTACCTACAGCCGTGAAGACGGGACGCCGGCAGCCCGGATGGATAATCAGATTCCTGAAGAAGTCAAAGAGGAACGTTATCATCAGCTCATGGCTATCCAGGCAAAAGTGTCGGAACATCGCAATCAGGAACTGGAAGGTTCCCTTCATACGATGCTCGTCGAACGGGTGGAAGAGGAACAGGGAATCTGTCAGGCTGTGGGGCGTATTGAAATTCAGGCTCCCGATGTAGATGGTCTGACGTATCTGGAAAACGCCGAAGGCGTACAGCCGGGAGATATGATTCCCGTGCGGATTTCCCAGGGATTTGCCTACGATTTGGTAGCCGAACGGGCTGAATGATGAGGTGACACTATGTTTGTCGAAGTGGTGACGACGGGCTCGGAACTTCTCCTGGGTGAAATCGTCAATGAAAATTCCCGCTACCTTTCGCGGGAACTGAATGCTCTTGGGTATTCTGTCATATATCATACGACAGTCGGTGATAATCCGGAACGCATGGAAGGGGTACTGCGCACGGCTCTGCAACGGGCTGATATCGTTATAACGACAGGCGGTCTTGGCCCGACACAGGGCGATATGACAAAAATCATCGGTGCCAGGGTAATGGGGGTCCCCCTCGTGTATCATGAAGAAATTGCGGAAGCTATCGGGGAGTGGGTTACGGCTCATCACCCGGACCGGGAGTTGACGGAAAATCAGAAACGGCAGGCTATGATACCGGAAGGCGCTGTCGTTTTTTCCAATGGTGCCGGAACAGCTCCGGGAACGGCCCTGAAAAAAGGAGAAAAACTGCTGGTCCATCTTCCTGGGCCGCCGCTGGAAATGCGCTGGATGTACGAACACCGCCTGAAGCCGTATCTGATCCGGACATTCGGTTCCCAGGGACACATCGAGTCATTGTATATGAAAATATATGATATGGGAGAGGCCTTTATTGAAGACAAGCTGATGGATCTTATTAAAGGGCAGTCCAATCCGACACTGGCCATGTATGCACGGCCCGGTTTTGTGGAAGTACGGATAACGGCCAGGGCACAGACGGAAGAAGAAGCGCGGGCATTGATGGAACCCGTTCGGCAGGAATTGCAGAAACGGCTCCACCGGGCCGCTGTAACCTATAATCAGGAAACGATGGCAGCCCTTCTGGGACGGATCCTGAAAGAAAAAAAAATGACGGTCAGCGCGGCAGAGTCCTGTACGGGAGGCCTTGTAGGATCCCTTATCACCGACGTCGCCGGCAGCTCGGCTTATTTTCTTGGGTCGGCTGGCACGTATTGCAATGCCATGAAGGAACACATTCTCGGTGTATCGGCGGATACGCTGGCTGCCTATACGGAAGTCAGCTCCCAGACGGCTGCTGAAATGGCCGATGGCAGCCGCCGGTTATATGGTTCGGATCTGGCCATCAGCACGACGGGAATTGCCGGTCCATCCGGCGGCAGCAGAGAAAAACCTGTTGGCCTGGTCTATACGGGGATTTCCGGTCCGCGGGGGACCGTAACCCATAAGGATATCTATCCCGGCGACCGGACAGAAGTAAAGCGCCGTGCCGCGACACGGGCTGTCTATTATGCCGTTCAATATCTTTTGGAACATACAGAACAGGAGTAGACTATGGAAGAAAAACAAACAGCACTGGAAAATGCTATGCGCAAAATTGAAAAAGATTTTGGCAAAGGAGCTATCATGCGCCTTGGCGACATAGCGGACAAAATGAATATCGAAGTAATTTCATCGGGGTCCCTTGCCGTCGATCTGGCTGTCGGTGTCGGAGGATATCCCCGCGGCAGGGTCATCGAAATTTATGGACCGGAATCTTCCGGGAAAACGACGCTGGCTCTCCATGCCATTGCCTCGGCACAAAAAGGAGGCGGCATTGCCGCGTTTATCGATGCGGAACATGCGCTCGATCCGGTATATGCCCGTCATCTTGGCGTCGATACGGCCAATCTGCTCGTTTCCCAGCCGGATAACGGGGAACAGGCCCTGGAAATCACGGAAGAACTCGTACGCAGCGGTGCCGTCGATATTATCGTCGTGGACTCTGTCGCAGCCCTGGTACCTAAAGCCGAAATTGAAGGAGAAATGGGCGATTCCCACGTGGGCCTTCAGGCGCGCCTCATGAGCCAGGCCCTGCGTAAATTGACGGGTATTATTTCAAAATCCAAGGCTATCGTTATTTTCATTAACCAGCTCCGTGAAAAAGTCGGCGTCATGTTTGGCAATCCTGAAACGACGACCGGCGGCCGGGCACTCAAATTCTATGCTTCTATCCGCATGGAAATCCGCAAGGGGGAAGCCATCAAGCAGGGCGGTGAAGTCATTGGCAACCGTGCACGGGTAAAAGTCGTCAAAAATAAGGTGGCGCCGCCATTCCGCAACTGTGAATTCGATATTATGTACGGGACGGGGATTTCCCGGGAAGGGACTATCCTCGACCTGGGGACATCAATGGACATTATCGAAAAAAGCGGGACCTGGTATTCCTACAAGGGCGAACGACTGGGACAGGGGAAGGAAAATGTCAAACTGTTCTTGAAAGATCATCCTGAAATCGCCGACGAAGTGGAACATATCATCCGCGATACACTGGCGGCAGAACCAGAAAAATTCGATGCTGTCGTCGAAGAAGTCCATGAAGCAGAAGAAGCCGGCGCGGCTGAAAGCCTGGCAGAACCTTCCGGAGAAGCCTGATAATGGATTATAATGAAGCCTATGCCAGGGCACTGCGGCTGCTGAATATCCGTTTTCTCAGTGAAGGCGAACTGCGCCGCAAACTGCAGGTCCGTGGCACGGGAAATGAAGTCATTGACGACGTTCTGGAGACACTGCGGCAGGAACATTTTGTGGACGACCAGCGCCTGGCAGAGGCCGTGTATGCTTACTATGCCCGTAAAGGACAATACGGCCACCGCTACATTGTCAGCCGGTTGCAGAAGCGGCAGCTGCCAGTGCCGGAGAACACACCCTGCGTCGATGAAATGACCGTGGCGGAACAACTGGTATCCCGGCGTTTCAAAGAAGGAACAGAGCCGCGCAAGATTGCCCGGTTTCTTCAGTACCGTGGTTTTTCTCCCTCTGTCATCAGGGAAATCCTCAGTGGCTTTGGCTGGTAAAACGTGGTCATTATGCTATTGGCTGGCGTATAAATTATTCATATGGTCTATGAGTTTACCTTGACATCAGTATAAAAAAAATTTACAATTATAAGAGCCGGTTTTCTATACTGGTCATATATTTTGCATAATTGCAGGTTTTTTGAAAATGATGTAAATGAAATAATTACACATATAAAAAGCCGGACGCATGTTCGGCTTTTTATGGTGAAAAGGGGGTGAAAACTGAATATGTTAGCTATCATTGCTGCAGCCGTAGCTTGTGGAATCATTGGTGTCGGGACGGGCTATTTTTACCGCATGAAAATTGCCGAAGGCAAAATTGGCAAGGCGGAAGTAGAAGCGGAACGCATTATCTCTACGGCACGGCAGAATGCAGAATCACGGAAAAAGGAATTGGTCCTCGAAGGAAAGGAAGAGGTCCATAAGCTGCGCAGTGATGCGGAACGGGAAAATAAGGAACGCAGAAATGAATTGCAGCGCATGGAACGACGCCTGTTGCAGAAGGAAGAACATCTGGATAAGAAATCCGATTCCATGGAAAAACGCGATGAAGCTTTGCAGCGCAAAGAAGAAGAAATCACCAGGACACAGGAAAAGATTGAGTTGCTGCACAGCCAGCAGATGGAAGAACTGGAACGTATTTCCAGCCTTACCTATGATGAAGCCAAGGAACTCTTGCTGAACAACGTAAAAACGGAAGTTAAGCATGAAACGGCGATGCTCATCAAAAGCCTGGAAGAACAAGCTAAGGAAGAAGCGGAAGGAAAAGCCCGCGAAATCATTTCTACAGCTATTCAGCGCTGCGCTGCTGACCATGTAGCCGAAACGACCGTCTCTGTCGTAGCACTGCCGAATGATGAAATGAAAGGCCGCATCATTGGCCGTGAAGGCCGCAATATCCGGGCTATTGAAACGCTGACCGGTGTGGACCTGATCATTGACGATACGCCGGAAGCCGTTATCTTATCTTGTTTTGATCCTATTCGTCGTGAAGTAGCCCGCATTGCACTGGAAAAGCTGATTGCTGATGGGCGTATTCATCCGGCACGGATAGAAGAAATGGTAGAAAAAGCCCGTAAAGAGGTCAACCAGAAAATACGGGAAGCCGGTGAACAGGCGACGTATGAAACGGGTGTACATGGGCTGCATCCGGAACTGGTTAAAATACTGGGCCGTCTCCGGTACCGTACGAGTTATGGACAGAATGTCCTGCGCCATTCCATTGAAGTGTCCCAGTTGGCAGGTGTTATGGCAGCTGAACTGGGCGTCGATGAAAACCTCGCTAAGCGGGCAGGCCTTATTCATGATATTGGCAAGGCGCTGGATCATGAAATGGAAGGAACTCATGTGTCTATCGGCACAGAAGTTGCCAAGAAATATGGCGAATCAAAACTGGTAGTCAACTGCATTGCATCGCATCATGGTGATGAAGAACCGAAGAGCGTAGAAGCCGTCCTCGTTTCGGCAGCTGATGCTGTTTCGGCGGCACGGCCGGGAGCAAGACGGGAAACACTGGAAAATTATCTGAAGCGCCTCACAAAACTCGAAGAGATTGCCGAATCCTTCGATGGAGTAGAAGATTGCTTTGCTATACAGGCTGGCCGCGAAATCCGCGTAATGGTCAAGCCTGAAAAACTGGATGAAGCCGATTGTGTGCTCCTCGTTCACAACATTGTGAAACGTATTGAAGCAGAACTGGAATATCCGGGACAGATTAAAGTGGTAGTCATCCGGGAAACCCGGATGATTGATTATGCAAAATAAGAGGAAATACAGCCCCCGCCGCTGCCGGCGGGGGTATTTTTTTAGAAACGGACTGATTTAAAAAGTTTTTTGAAAAAAGACTTGCCAAACCACAATGCACATGGTATAATTGTTTTCGTTCGAGGCACTAAGCCTTGGATATATGAAACGGCCTCGTGGTGTAGCGGTTTAACATGTCGCCCTGTCACGGCGAAGATCGTCGGTTCAAATCCGATCGAGGTCGCCATATTTGCTCAGGTAGCTCAGTCGGTAGAGCAGGGGACTGAAAATCCCCGTGTCGGCGGTTCAATTCCGTCCCTGAGCACCAATTATAAGCGGAAGTAGCTCAGTGGTAGAGCATCACCTTGCCAAGGTGGGGGTCGCGAGTTCGAGTCTCGTTTTCCGCTCCATATTATGGCGGCATAGCCAAGCGGTAAGGCAGAGGTCTGCAAAACCTTCATCCCCAGTTCGATTCTGGGTGCCGCCTCCATAATTTTCTTTTTACGTCATGCCGAGGTGGCGGAACTGGCAGACGCAACGGACTTAAAATCCGTCGGATAGAAATATCCGTACCGGTTCGATTCCGGTCCCCGGCACCATTTAAACAACACATTGCACTGAGCATAATGGGTTTCGGCTGATGGCTCTGGCAACTTAAAGGTTTGGATGTAAATCCAAGCCTTTTTTGTAATTATGCTTTATGAGTGTTCTTTCATGACGGGATTGGCGGTATTTATGGAAGAATATCGATACAAAGTATCGGATTTTGAAGGTCCTCTGGACCTGCTGCTGTATTTGATTGAAAAAAACAAGGTCGATATTTATAATATCCCCATCGTCACGATTACGGACCAGTTCAATGAATATGTCCGGCAGATCGATACATTCGATGTCAATTATGCCAGCAAATTTTTTGTCATGGCAGCTACGCTGTTGCAGATAAAATCCCGGCTCCTGCTTCCTAAACCGCCTAGACGGGAAGAAGAGGAAGAAGATCCGCAGGAAGTCCTCATCCGGCAGCTGGTAGAATATAAACGGATGAAGCAGATTGCTTCTGTCGTAGCTGATTTATGGGATAAGAGACAACTGATGGAAAGCCGGGAGCGGACACCGATGCCGTTCGAGAAACAGTTTTCCGGCCATATTGATAAAAAAGCACTCTATGCAGCTTTTCAGGCGGTCTATGAGGCTCTTCCCGGTAAAAAGACGGTGGAAATTCATTTGCAGCAGGAAATATACAGTGTCAGCGAATGTATGCAGCGCGTAGAATATGTACTGCACCAGGCACTGCGGCCTGTCCCTGTGCGGCGGATTTTTCAGAGCTGCCGTACGCGGACGGAACTGATTGTTGTCTTTTTAGCTGTGTTGGAATTGCTGAAAATCGGCCGGTGCTGTACGCTGTCAGAAGGAGAGGATGGAAATGCAGCATCCCTGCGATATATCCCGCATGGAGCATCATGAACCGACGGCGGTGCTGGAAGCGCTGCTGTTTCTCAGTGGCCAGCCATTGAGCCTGCCGGATTTGTGTGCCCATACCGGCTGGGGCAAAGACAAGGCAGAGCAGACTGCTCGTACGCTGGCAGCTATTCTGCGGGATGAAAAACGCGGCCTGACTCTCATCCAGGTGGCTGGCGGATATCAGCTGGTTACACGTCCGGAACTGCATGATGAATTGCAGTGGGTCCATAAGACGACAACCGAATTATCTCCTATGGCGCTGGAAGTGCTGGCAATCGTTGCCTTCAGGCAGCCTGTGACCCGGGCTGATATTGAAAAAATACGGGGCGTTTCCTCAGAACGCCTGGTAGCGTCACTGCTGCAACAGGGGCTGATCCGTGATCTGGGGCGGAAAGATACGCCGGGACGGCCTATTATATACGGTACCAGCGCTTATTTTCTGGAATGCATCGGCATGGATTCCCTGTCTGATCTGGCCCGGCAGGTACCGAAAGAATTATTGCAGGATCAGGAAACAGATGGGGAGACAATAGAGACAGTGAAAGAGAACGTATCTACGGAGGCAGAACATGAAGGAACGCTTACAAAAAGTAATGAGTAACTGTGGCGTCGCCTCGCGGCGGGCATCGGAACAGATGATTCTCGATGGCCGCGTGCGGGTCAATGGCGTTATCGTCCGGGAACTGGGAACGAAGGCAGACCCTGAAACCGATATTATACTGGTAGATGGAAAACGGTTGGAAGCAGAAAAGAAATTGTATTATCTGTTCAACAAGCCCAAAGGAGTCATTACGACTGCCCATGATGACCAGGGCCGCGAAACCGTCATGGATTATTTCAAGAAGATTACCGAACGGATTTATCCCGTAGGCCGTCTGGACCAGAATACAGAAGGGCTGCTGCTCATGACAAATGACGGGGAACTGGCTAATATCCTCATGCACCCCAGCAAGCTCGTCGATAAGACGTATGAAGTGAAAATTAAAGGGCATATCGCCGATACGGTACTCCAGCAGCTGGCTGATGGTGTGGAATTAGAAGATGGCATGACAGCACCGGCTATCGTCTGCTATAATGGATACGATAATCATACGGGCATCACGAATGTGGAAATTACTATTCATGAAGGCCGGAACCGTCAGGTACGCCGTATGTTTGAACACTTTGGCTTTAAAGTACATAATCTCCGGCGTGTCCAGTATGCGTTCCTGACATTGAGCGGGGTCAAGCGGGGATCTTACCGGTCTCTTACAGCAGAGGAAATAAAGGAATTATACAAGTATAAATAAGGTGTTAATAGCGATGAAACAGGTTATAGTTGTCGGTGCAGGCGCAGCAGGTATCTTTGCTGCCTTGGCGGCCTCTTCCAGAGGGGCCGGGGTGCAGCTTTTTGAAAAAAATGATATTGTAGGAAAAAAGATGGGGATTACTGGCAAGGGCCGCTGCAATCTGACGAATACGGCGCCTATGACAGATTTCATTGCCCGGACGCCAGGACATGGGAAATTTCTTTTCAGTGCCTACCGTGCTTTCAGTAATGAAGACCTCCTCCGGTGTGTGCATCAATGGGGGCTGACTACGAAAGAAGAAAGGGGCGGCCGTGTCTTCCCCCGTTCCGACAGCGCTATTGAAGTGCGTAAACTCCTGTATCATCGCCTGCAGAAACAGCATGTGGAACTTCACCTGAATGAAGGTGTACTGACTGTGAACCATACGGACGGGGGCTTTTCCGTCCGGACAGAACAGGGAAGTTATATGGCGGATGCCTGTATCATTACGACAGGCGGTCTTTCGTATCCCGTTACCGGTTCCAGCGGCGATGGATTCCACTTTGCCAAAAAACTGGGACATACCGTAACTCCCTTAAAGCCGTCCCTGATTCCGTTTACGACAGAAGAAACGTGGGTAAGGGATCTTGCGGGATTGTCTCTGCGGAATGTCGATGTTTCGTTATGGAAACATGGGAAAAAGCTGGCGAGCCAGTTTGGTGAAATGCTGTTTACCCATACGGGCGTTTCCGGGCCGGTCATCCTCATGCTGAGCAGCCAGGCGGCGCACAAACCGAAATGGGAATTCCCCATGCAGCTGCGCATTAACCTGAAGCCGGCCCTGACAGCGGAAACACTTGACTCCCGGATCCAGCGGGATTTTCAGAAGTATCTGCGCAAGCAGGCTGGTAATGGTCTGCAGGATCTCCTGCCACGACGCCTCATCCCATATGTGCTCGAACAGGCAGAAATTCCGGAACAGACATTGATCAATCAGATTACCCGTACCCAGCGCCAGGACCTGGCGACAGTGCTCCAGGCCTTTTCTCTGACTCTGACAGGTACCCGCCCCATTGAAGAAGCCATTGTGACGGCCGGCGGCGTATCTGTACGGGAAATTAATCCTGGAACGATGGAATCTAAAAAAGTCCAGGGTCTTTATTTCGCCGGTGAAGTGATTGACATCGACGCTTTTACGGGAGGATATAACTTGCAGGCAGCCTTTTCGACGGGGTATGTGGCCGGCTGTTCTGCAGCAGAGGAGGAAGCTGATCAATGAGAAAAATTACGGTTGCTATCGACGGGCCGGCCGGTGCAGGAAAAAGCAGTGTTGCGAAAATGGTAGCAAATAGGTTACACTATCTGTATATTGATACCGGAGCCATGTATCGCGCTTTTACCTGGGCCATGCTGGAACGGCATATCAATATACGAGATGAAAAAGCAGTGCAGCAGCTGACCGGCTCCATACAGATCCGTCTGGAACCGGGTGAAGAGGTATGCCGCGTATATGCAGACGGACAGGACATAACGGAAGAAATCCGCACGCCTTTTATATCGTCTCATGTTTCACAGGTAGCAGCCCTTGCAGTGGTGCGTACAAAACTGGTACAATTGCAGAGAGATATGGCAAAAGGCGGAGGTGTCATTTTAGACGGCCGCGATATTGGCACAGTAGTCCTGCCCCGGGCCGATCTCAAAATTTATCTGACGGCGTCGGTTACGGCGCGGGCCAGACGGCGGTTTCTGGAGTTAAAGGAAAAAGGCAGTACGGAAACACTGGAAGCCATTGAAGCCAGCATTGCTGCTCGCGACGATATGGATTCACACCGGGCTGTCAGCCCCCTGAAACGGGCTGATGATGCCGTGCTGGTAGATAACAGTGACCTTACACTGGAAGAAACGGCAGACTGTATCTGCCGTATGATTGAAGAAAAACAGTAAGGAAGCGGAGCGATGAAAAATTTTTTCTATGCTATTATCCGATTTCTCTTTAATCTGGTCACCTATACCTGGCTGGGAATGCAGGTCGTGGGAGAAGGTCATATCCCGGAAAAGGGCGCATTTATTGTGGCATCGAACCATGCCAGTTATTTTGACCCGCCTCTGGTAGGGACGGCGATGCGCCATCATCTGATTCACTTTATGGCGAAGGAAGAGCTATTTCATAATCCGTTCATGGGCTGGTTCCTGAGGTATGTCGGTACTTTTCCCGTTCACCGGGGCCGTGTGGACCGCAAAGCGCTGATAGAAGCACTGCGGGTATTGAAGCAAGGTGAGGTATTGGGTATCTTTCCGGAAGGAACGAGCCGCGACCAGGGAAAACTGGGAAAATTCCATGAAGGCATGGCTGCCATTGCTATCCGCGCCCAAGTCCCGGTCCTGCCGACGGCCATCATTAATTCCCGCCATCTTCCACACAAGATGGGGCCGGTGCGGGTCGTATTCGGTGATCCGGTCCTGCCGCCCGTTATAAGCCGGCAGGATAAAGAAAAAGAACGGGACATCATCCATGAGTTTTCAGAAGATATCCGGAGCCGGATTCTGGACCTCATCAATCAGCACGGAGGAGAAAATATGTCATGAATGTATATGTAGCTGATGCCTGCGGCTTCTGCTATGGTGTCCGCCGGGCCGTAGAAATGGCGTCTTCCGCCGCCAGCGGCACTCACACACTGGGGCCGATTATCCATAATCCCCAGGTAGTAGCCCGGCTGGCTGAACGGGGAGTATCACCGGTAGATTCTCTGGAATCACTTCGGGAAGGAGACACGATTCTCATCCGTTCCCATGGAGTCGGTCCTGATGTGTACCGGGAAGCGGAGAAAAAAAGACTCAACGTTGTCGATGCGACGTGTCCTCATGTGAAAAAAGCACAGCAGGATGCGAAAAAAATCATCGAAAAAGAAAAAAATCTTATAATTATTGGCGAAAAAGCCCATCCAGAAGTAATTAGTATTTCACAATGGGGGGCAAATCGTGCTATTATATTAGATAGGGAAGAAATGGCCCGGGCTCTGCCCCCTATGGAGCAGGCCGGGGTGGTCGTACAGACGACCTTTTCCCAGGAGCAATTTAAACGCATTGAACAGATACTGGCAGATAAAATTCCGGACCTTACGGTGTACATGACAATATGTACGGCGACGCAGCAGCGGCAGCAGGCGGCGATTGATCTGGCAGGGAAAATGGATGCGATGATCGTGATTGGCGGGAAAAACAGTGCCAATACCGGTCGCCTTGCACAGGTGTGCAGAGAACAGGGTTGCCCGACATACCATATTGAAACAGCAGCTGAATTAGATACGGCCTGGTTCAAAGGTATGAAAAATATAGGCATTACAGCCGGCGCTTCCACGCCGGATTGGATAATACAGGAGGTTGTTAATATTATGGAAAATTTGCAAGCAGAAGCCACAGAAGTAATGAGTGAAGAATTGTTGGACAAGTATGATTATGAAGAAAATCCAAAGAAAGGCGACGTAGTAAAAGGCACGGTTATTTCTGTGAACGATGATGCTGCCTATGTTTCCATCGGCACGAAAGCAGAAGCAATCCTGCCGAAAAAGGAAATGGCTGTACCGGCACCGGAAAAAGCTAGTGATTTTGTCAAAGTCGGTGATGAACTGACTGTTGAAATCGCCAACAACATCAAAGAAGAAGGTGCGATTGTCGTTTCCCTCGTCAAGATGAAGAAAGTTGAAGACTGGAAAGAAGTACGCGAAGCATTCGAAAATGACCAGCTCGTCGAATGTACCGGTAAAGAAACGAATAAAGCCGGCCTCGTCGTATCCATCAAATCTCTGCGCGGGTTCATCCCCCTGTCCCAGGGCGATATCCGCTTTGTCAAATCGCTGGACTATCTCGTAGGCCAGACATTCCAGGTAAAAGTCATCGATATTGACGAACATAAAAACCGCCTTGTCCTGTCCCGTAAAGCTGTTCTTGAAGCAGAACGGGAAGCAAAACGCGAAGAAGCCCTGAAACACATTGAAGAAGGCGCTGTCCTTGAAGGAACGGTCGTCAAGATTATGCCTTATGGTGCGTTCATCGATCTCGGTGGCGTAGAAGGACTGCTTCACATTTCTGATATTTCCTGGAAACGGATCAGCTCCGTTGATGCCGTACTCAAACAGGGTGATAAACTGCAGGTCCTCGTACAGAAATTCGATAAAGAACGCGATCGTATTTCCCTGTCCCTGAAAGCACTGCAGAAGAACCCCTGGATTGCCGCTATCGAAAAATTCGAAGTTGGCGATGTCGTCAAGGGCGAAGTCAAAAAGCTGCTGCCTTTCGGTGCTATCCTCGCTATCGATCCGGAATTGCAGGGGCTCCTCCACGTTTCCGAACTGACGGAAAAACGCGGTGCTTCTGTAAAAGACCTTTTGAATATTGGCGATATTTTAAATGTCAAGATCATCGGTATTGATACAGATAAGAAGAAGATTTCTCTCAGCGTACTCGCTCTGCAGAAAGATGACGAAGAACGGGAAGTCCGCAATTATCTCGAAACAGCAAATCAGCAGGAAGAATCGGCCACAATTGGCGACGCTGTAGAAGATAAATAAGTATTCCTGGAAAAAGGATAGCCGGCGTGTACCGGTTATCCTTTTTTTTGGACAGGAATGGATCATAAGGTGTTTCAGGAAAGGATATACATATGTCGGATACGTTACATGCAGTCATAGCCAGTGTGCAGGAGGGCAGCCGGGCTCAGAAAGAAGGTCTGAAAGCTGGTGATACTATCGTTTCGGTCAATGGCCAGCCTGTAGAGGACCTGATCGATCTGAATTTTGCCCTTGCTGACGAAAAAGTGCATCTGGTCGTACAAAACGGCGACAGCCTGCGGGACTGCTATTTTCAGAAGCGGTTTGGCGAAGACGTGGGCATTACTATGGAAAATGCCGTTTTTGACCATATACGCCAGTGCTGGAACAATTGCATATTCTGCTTTATTGCGCAGATGCCCCAGGGGATGCGCCCATCTTTGTATGTCAAGGATGACGACTATCGTATGTCTTTCCTGACGGGAAGTTTCATTACCTTATCTAACCTGTCTGAAGAAGATCTCCGGAGAATTACCCAGTACCATCTGTCACCGCTCCATATTTCCGTCCACACGACGAATGGCATGCTCCGCCGGCGCATGATGCGGCAGGAACGGACAGAGGATATTATGGATCATCTCCGCAATCTGGTGCGGCATGACATTGATATGTACTGCCAGATCGTCCTCGTGCCGGGATATAATGATGGCGAAGAATTCAGCCGCACCGTACGGGATCTGGAATCGCTCCGGCCTAACGTACTGGGAATAGCTGTCGTGCCACTGGGAATGACGAAATTCCGTTCTGAATGCATGCCTCTGAATCCGGTTACGCCGGAACTAGCCCGTGACATTATAAACCGTTCCCGGCCTTTTACAGAGCGCAGCCGCCGGGAAGGCAGGGGAAGCTTTGTCTATCTGGCTGACGAATTTTATCTGAAAGCCGGAATGCCGCTGCCGGACAATGCGTATTATGATAACTACGAACAGATTGAAGATGGCATCGGGATGCTGCGTCTGTTTGAACAACAATGGCATAGCTGGGATGGCAAGGTCCGTACGGCCTATGACAAGCCGAAACGGCTGGCTCTTCTGACCGGCACGCTGGCAGCTCCTTTTATCAGCCAGCTCGTACAGGAAGTACAGGTTGCCAATCTGGAGGTAAATGTTGTCCCCGTAGAAAATCACTATTTTGGCAGGCAGATTAATGTGGCTGGTCTCCTCACAGCCCAGGATATGCTTCATGCCTGGCAGCAGCTGGCCGGTGACTGGGATGGCCTGATTATTCCCGGCACGGCATTGCGCAAGGGTGAAAACATCTTTCTCGACGATATGACACTTAGTGAATTTGAAACCCGGGCCGGCGTACCTGTCGGCGTCAGTGAATTTGCGCCGGAACTGAAGCAGCTTTTATATCATTGGCAGGAGAATAAGGAGTAGAATTATGTATAAACCATTAGTTGCCGTTGTAGGCCGGCCGAATG
Source organism: Megasphaera sp. UBA4382 (assembly GCF_002391155.1). Lineage (NCBI taxonomy): Bacteria > Bacillati > Bacillota > Negativicutes > Veillonellales > Veillonellaceae > Megasphaera > Megasphaera sp. UBA4382. Next base: position 79,481 of record NZ_DGRS01000080.1, read on the forward strand.
TCGGTAAATCGACACTGTTCAACGCCGTCGTAAAGAAACGGATTTCCATTGTCGAAGACATCCCCGGCGTCACCAGAGACCGCATTTATTTTGATGCTGAATGGCTGGGCCAGGAATTTACCATGATTGACACGGGCGGCATTGAATTTGTCGATCAGGACAATCACTTTTTTACGAGTATGCGCTATCAGGCTGAACTTGCCATTCGTGAAGCCGATGTCATCATTTATGTAGTAGATGGAAAGACGGGAATCCAGCCTCAGGACGAGGAAATCGCCCATATTCTCCGTTCCTGTGGCAAGCCGGTAATCCTGGCTGTCAATAAAATCGATAGTGTAGAGCAGGAAATCAACATTTACGAATTTTATAATCTGGGGTTGGGCGATCCTATCGGCATTTCTGCGGTCAATCTCATGAACCTCGGTGACCTTCTCGATGAAGTGCTGAAATATATCAAAAAAGTACCTGTTGACGAAGAAAGTGAAGATGCAATTCATGTAGCACTGGTAGGCCGCCCGAACGTAGGAAAATCTTCCCTGACCAATGCCCTGTTGGGACAGGACCGGGTCATCGTCAGCAATATTCCCGGCACGACCCGCGATTCCATTGATACACACTGGACCTATAATGGAAATGAATTTATCCTCATCGATACGGCAGGGATGCGGCGCAAGGGAAAAATCGACCTGCCCGTGGAACGGTATAGTGTGGTACGGGCACTGCGGGCTGTTGATCGTTCCGATATAGCTGTCCTCGTACTGGATGGCGTAGAAGGCGTAACCGAGCAGGATAAGAAAATAGCCGGTTACATCCATGAAGCCGGCAAGGGCTGCATCATTGTCGTCAACAAATGGGATCTGGTGACCAAAGACAGCAAGACCAGCCTGAAATATACCGATGATATCCGCCGGGAACTGGCCTTCATGCAGTATGCCCCGATTCTATATGCTTCGGCCCTTACCAAACAGCGCGTTAACCGTCTGGCCGATCTGGTACAGTACGTATCGGAACAGCAGCATATGCGTGTTTCGACGAGTGTCCTCAATGAACTCATCGAAGACGCGCAGCTTACTAATCCGGCACCGGCTAAAAACGGACGTCCCTTAAAGATTTACTATATGACCCAGGCTTCGGTGGAACCGCCTACGTTCGTCTTATTCGTTAATGATCCCCAGCTTATTCATTTTTCCTATACCCGTTTCCTGGAAAACAAACTGCGGGAAACATTTGGTTTTGAAGGAACTCCTATCCGTCTTATCCTGCGAGGTAAAAAGGGAGATGAAGACGCGTGATAGAAGGTATACTCTGTCTGTTCCTGGCCTATGCCGCTGGTTCCTTCCCGAGCGGCCTGGTCATTGGCAATGTCTTTTATCATACCGATATCCGCACTGAAGGAAGTCATAATACAGGCGCGACCAATGCCTATCGTGTACTGGGAAAAGCCGGCGGCCTGGCAGTTCTTATCCTCGATACGGCGAAAGGGATTCTCGGCGTCTGGCTTGGCCAGCAGGCGGGAATCCTCCTGGCACCGGATCAGATAGAATTATGTATGATCGGCGGCGGCCTTCTGGCTATTCTGGGCCATTCTTGCTCTTTGTTCATGAAATTCAAAGGAGGGAAAGGCGTGGCCACCGGCCTGGGAGTCATTCTTTATCTGGCACCGTGGGAAACACTTATCGTCTTTGCTGTCTGGTGTATTGTCGTCGCTTTTTCGCGGATTGTTTCTCTCGGTTCTATTGTAGCAGCGATTTTGGTGCCGGTGACGATGTACTTGTTCCATGAACCTTTGGAAATCGTAGTATTCGGTATTCTGGCAGCTGCGTTTGTCATTATCAGGCACCGCGCCAATATCGTGCGGTTGCTTCATGGCAATGAATTGAAAGTAGAACGGATACACAAAAAATAACTGTTCCGGTTTCAGGATTTATATTTGATATGTAAGGAAAAACGTGTATAATTAACATGTACGAGCAGGTGATGATGTGAGAATCATAGGCGGAAGCGCCAGAGGCAGACAATTGAAATCTCCCAAGGGTATGCTGACCCGGCCTACACTGGACAGTACGCGGGAAAGTTTGTTTAATATTCTGACTAATTACGGCCTGGAAGGAGCATCCGTACTGGATATTTTTGCCGGAACAGGCGCTCTCGGGCTGGAAGCCCTCAGCCGCGGTGCTGCCCATTGTGTGTTTATCGATCATTATACCCAGCGCCTTATTCAGGAAAACGCAGCGATGTGCGGCTTTTCTGGGAAATATGAGGTACTGCGTATGGAGATGGGGCGTGCGCTGGCGCGGTTGCGCGGACGGACGTTCCAGTATATTTTTGCCGACCCGCCGTACGATAAAAATCTGGTGAATGATACAATTTCTTTTATCTTTCAATATCAGCTGCTGGCTGCTGACGGCCTGGTCATCATGGAGCACAGCCGTCATGAAGATATATCGGAGAACCCGTTGTATAGCATTATCAGAGAAAAATCCTATGGAAAAGAAACGCGCGTCAGCTTTATCTGCCGCCGTCAGGAAGGGGAATAATTGTGCGTATCGGAATCTGTCCGGGCAGTTTTGATCCCGTGACGAACGGACATATCGATATATTTGAACGAGGCAGCAAACTGGTTGACAAGCTGATTGTTGCCGTCTTCAGCAATCCGACGAAACAGCCTGTCTTTACGATGGCTGAACGGGAAGAAATGCTGCGGGAAACGACTAAACATATTCCGAATATTGAAGTGGCCAGTGCTGAAGGCCTGCTCAATGAATATGCCATGTCTCATGGGGCTACGATTATCATCCGCGGGCTCCGGGCACTCAGTGATTTTGAATATGAGTTTCAGCGGGCTCTTCTCATGAAACAGATCGAACCGGCTATTGAAACGGTATTCATCATGGCCAATACAAAATATTCGTATGTAAGTTCTACGGGAATCCGGGAACTGGCCTGCTTTGGAGGCAAGCTGGACGGCATGGTGCCGGATTATGTAGAACAACGCTTGAAAACTAAATTTAAAGATAAATATAAGGTATAGGGGTGGACAACATGAACTCTGATAAGTTGTTGGAAGATTTGGAAAGTTTAGTACTGAATGCGTCAAAGATGCCCTTTACGAACAAAAAGATGATCGAAGAGGAAGAACTTCTCCAGATTATCGATGATTTGAAAGCATCCATGCCGGCGGAATTAGATGAATCAAAAAAAGTTCTCGCTGAAAAGGATAAAATTATTGCCGATGCCCAGCGTCATGCTGACAGCATGGTTGCCCAGGCCAAAGATTACATTGCCAAACTGACGGAAGAAAGCGAACTGGTACGGCAGGCGCAGGAACATGCCAATCAGATTGTCATGAGTGCTACGAAGTCCTCTGATGAACTCAAGAGCAGTTCTATTACGTATGCCGGCGACGTACTGAAGTATGTAGAATCGACATTGGAAAAGACGCTGACCAGTATCCGCCAGAACCGGGAAAGCCTTCTTCAGTCCAATCGTCAGGATAATAGTAAACAGTAATGCCGTAAGTCAGACTACAAGAGACGGTCATACGAAGAGAAATACTTTGTACGACAGTCTCTTTTTGCGTTAAGACATAAGAGGGCCGGCGGGCCCGGACTGTGGATTGTATTTATCAGGATGCAGGGAGAAGACGATGAAAGAAATAACTTCACGGGAGAACCAGTGGGTCAGGATGGCCCATTCACTTAAAAAGAAAAAAGGACGGCAGGAACAAAGCCGGTTTTTGGCAGAGGGATTCCGCTTATTGTCAGACGCCATCCAGGTAGGTGTCATGGATGGCATCTGCTTTGTTACAGAAAAGGGAATGCATCATGAAGGATTTGATACATTCCTGTCCCGGGGCGAAACATTGGGATGGACATTTTTTCATGTAACTGACAGCGTGTATGATAAAATAAAAGATACGGGAAATCCACAGGGAATGGCGGCTATGCTGCCGCTTTTTCCATATACGCTCCAGGCGCTGGATACACTGAAGGCTGACCGGCCCGTCCTCTATCTGGAAGATATCCAGGATCCGGGTAATCTGGGTACGATTCTGCGTACGGCCGCGGCCAGCAATGGGGCTGCCGTCCTTTTGAGCGAGGACAGTGTCGATGTGTACAATGACAAGGCAATCCGCAGTGCCATGGGTGCTATATTCAAGGTCCCGGTCATACAGCACGTCACCCTGGACGACCTGATGGCCTTTCGTAAGAAAAGTGGACGCCTCCTGTTGGGGACAGCCCCTATGGGAACGGTGCGGTATACCGATGCGCCGTACGACAAACCAGTTATTTTAGCTTTTGGAAATGAAGGAAATGGCCTGTCCCACGAGTTGCAGCAGCAATGTGATGCCCTGATTACGATACCGATGAAACAGGATACCGAATCACTCAACCTATCGCTCTCGGCAGGCATCATCCTGTATAAAGCATGGGAAATCAATGGATTTAAGGAGTAATGCCGTATGGATATAACCAGTATTTTGGAAGAGTATAAAAAGGGAACACTCTCGCTAGAAGCAGCACAGGCCGCCCTGGCGGAAAAAGACAGTTCTCATACAGCGCAGACGGCAGATCTTGGGTTTGCCCATATCGATCTGGCGCGTCAGGAACGGTGCGGTTTTCCGGAAGTCGTATATTGTGCCGGAAAGACTGTAGAACAGTCCGTCACGATTTTAACACTCTTAATGAAGAAGTATGATAACATCATTGGCACGCGGGCGTCTAAAGAAGTGTATGAACGGCTGCTCCCCGATTTTCCCGATGTACAGTATGATGACCTGGCACGCATGGTTTATCAGCGCAAGGACACGACCATCGTCAATGGCGACAGGACCATTGCTGTTGTAACTGCCGGTACGAGTGATATCCCTGTTTCAGAAGAAGCCGCTCTTACGGCTGAAATCATGGGAAATAAAGTCATGCGCATTTACGACGTGGGAGTCGCCGGTATTCACCGTCTGCTCAGCCGGGCGGATGACATACGCAAAGCCAACGTGGTCATCGTTGTCGCCGGTATGGAAGGTGCTCTGGCCAGCGTCGTCGGCGGTCTGGTGAGCCAGCCCGTCATAGCCGTACCGACCAGTATCGGTTACGGTGCCAATTTCCATGGACTGTCTGCTCTGCTGGCCATGCTCAACAGTTGTGCAGCCGGTGTCTCTGTCGTCAATATCGATAACGGGTTCGGTGCCGGCCGTCTGGCAGATATATTGAACCGGATGAGGTGACACGTATGGAAACGCTATGGCAGATGGAAGCAAATATAGACGACATGAATCCCCAGAATATGGAATACATTTTCCGCCGTCTTCTGGACCTGGGCGTCAATGATGTGTGGGCCATGCCGATGCTCATGAAAAAATGCCGGATGGCGTCCATGCTCTGCGTGTTATGCCGGGAAGAACTCCTGGAAAAGGCAGCCGATCTTATTTTTAAAGAAACGACTTCTGTAGGTGTCCGCTACTTTCCTGTCAGCCGCATCGCCTGCAGGCGGTCTATACAGACGGTGACGGTGTCAGGCGAAACGATTCATTGTAAAATCTGCTGGTCCGGTGATATAGTGACCAATATTTCTGCAGAATACGATGATTGCCGGGCTGCAGCCGTAAAGACAGGTATTCCGCTGAAAGAGTGGCAGCGCCGTGTTCTGGAAGCCGCCTGGCAGCGTTACGGCGGGAAAAAGTATGAAGAGCTGGCAGACTGAACTGTTCGTTTCCTGAAGCGTCTCTCAGAGAAAAACAAGTTGTCTCTTGCAAATAAACAATTGTCCGTGTATAATAATGAATGAGTTCAAAAAAGGCGATTCTGATTATGAATAGATTAATTATCAATGCAGATGATTTCGGCATCCATCAGGAAGTGAACCGAGCTGTAGCCATAGGCTTTGATACAGGTATCCTGAGGAGCACATCCCTTCTGGCATCCGGTCCGGCTTTTCCTGAAGCCGTAACGGTTGCAAAAAAAAGGCCGGGCCTGGGAATTGGTATCCACCTCTGTCTGGTCGGAGGCCTGTCACCGGTTTTATCACCGCAGGAAGTCCCAAGTCTTGTCGATGGGCGGGGGCTATTCCCCGATAGTTATGGCGAATTTATGAAACGGATATATACTGGCCAGATTCAATATCAGGAGCTGTATCGTGAACTGGATGCGCAGATGGAAAAAATCATGTCTCAGGGACTTACTATTACCCATGTGGACAGCCACCAGCACCTGCACGTATTACCCCAGGTCTGGGTGATCGTACAGGCCCTGATGAAAAAATATGGGCTTCACCGGCTGCGTATCCCTGACGAATCGTATTTCTTCAAGTTGTGGACAGCAAATCCGGTCCGTGCCCTGGGCCGGGATGGGCTGACTTTTTTTTCGAGGAAGGCCCGTCGCGATGCGCGCAATCTCGGATTTACCATGCCGGATTATTTCTGGGGCATGGCTGATGGCGGAAATATGAATGAAACGAATCTGCGGTATATCATTGGCCAGATGCCTTTTGGCGTGCATGAAGTGATGATGCATCCCGGCTGCCATACGGCTGTTTTGAGCCAGATATTCCATTGGGGATATCATTGGCAGGATGAATTGGCTGCTATTGTTTCACCGGGCATCCGTAAGCTCATTGAAGAACGTCATATTGAACTCATCCATTACGGCAATCTGCCGTAATCTACCGGAACAGGGAGTGGTATGTATTGAATATATTGGTTACAGGCGGTGCCGGTTTCATCGGTTCACACCTCGTTGACACCTTAATAGAAGCCGGTCATGATGTAACGGTATTTGATAATCTGAACAGTGGAAGGAAAGAGTATATCCACAAAGCAGCCCGGTTCTGTCAGGGAGACATCCGTGATACGGAAGCCCTGGACCGTCTGTTTGCCGGAACGGTTTTTGATGTAGTGTTTCATGAAGCTGCCCAGACGCAGGTATCTTATTCCATGCTCCATCCCCGGGAAGATGCCGATGTCAATGTACTGGGACTGATTAATGTGTTAGAACACTGCTGCAGACATGACGTAAAGAAAATACTTCTTTCTTCATCAGCCGCTGTATACGGAAATCAGGAAACAGGACTGGCTGATGAAACGATACCGGTACAGCCACAATCTTTTTACGGACTGACCAAGGCGGCAGGAGAAGTATATGCCGCTTTGTATTACCGTATGTATGGCCTTCCGTATGCCGTCCTTCGCTACGCCAATGTGTATGGCGAACGGCAGGAAAGCAGCCGGGAAGCCGGTGTAGTCAGTCTGTTTTCCCGGGCATTGGCCTCGGGAACTGCTATGACCATCTATGGCGATGGGAATCAGTCACGGGATTTTATTTACGTCAAGGATGCGGCGGCTGCCAGCATGGCTGCCATGGATGCCGGCGTTCCCAGCGGCATTTACAATATCAGTACGAAAATCGAAACGACCATCAATGCCTTGAAAGAAATATTGATGTATTTTGCCCAGATACGGTCTGACGTAATCTATGAAGACGCACGGCACGGCGATATTTACCGGTCCGTACTCGATAATGGAAAGGCTGTGCAGACACTGAACTGGCGGCCGAAGACAAAACTTCTGCCAGGATTGATGACGACGTTTTCTTATTTTTTAGGGAGGGATGAACGATGAAAAAGGACACGAACCATAACTTCTATCTGGTCCGGGAAGATATCCTGCCAGAAGCTATTAAAAAGACAATCCGCGTCAAAGAAATCTTAAAGCACCATCAGAGCCGTACCATCAATGAAGCGGTAAAGATGATGGATTTAAGCCGCAGTGCGTACTATAAATATAAAGATTATGTTTTCCCTTTCCACGACGTAACACAGGGAAAAATTGTTACCTTATCGCTTCTGATCTTTGATAAACCGGGCGAACTTTCCCAGGTGCTGCATACAGTCGCAGCCAGCAACGGCAGCATCCTGACTATCAATCAGGGGATTCCCCTGCAGGGAATGGCTGATGTCAGTATTTCCATTGAAACGAAGAACATGAATATTTCTGCCGATGAATTAATGAAAAAATTAGATAAACTGCCGGGAGTCAGCAAAGTCGATATCATCGGGCAGGCCTAAGGAGGGGCTGTATGAAACACGTTGCAATTGCATTGTTAGGCTGCGGTACCGTTGGTAAAGGCGTTGTCGATTTATTGAGCCGCAACGGCCAGCTCATTGAGGAACAGCTGGAGACGCATATCAGCATTAAACGGATACTCATCCGTGATTTACCGAAATATGAACAGATGGATTTGCCGGATACCATTGCTCTTACTACCGATTTCAACGATATTATCAATGATGATGAAATAGAAATCGTAGTGGAAGTTATGGGAAGTGCTGATTTTGCAAAAGAATGCATCGAACAGTGCTTTAAGCGCGGGAAGAGCGTAGTCAGTGCCAATAAGGACCTAATTGCTGATTATGGGATTCCTCTTTTGAAACTCAGTCAGGAAAACAATGTCGATTTCCAGTTTGAAGCCAGTGTAGCCGGCGGCATCCCCGTTATCCGTCCCATGTATTCGTCGCTCAACAGTAATCGTATCGAACGCATCATCGGCATCATGAATGGAACGACAAACTATATCCTGACTAATATGACGGAACGGGGCCTGTCCTATGAAACCGCTCTTAAGGAAGCCCAGGAAAAAGGGTATGCCGAAGCCGATCCGACTAATGATGTCAGTGGATATGATGCGGCCCGGAAAATCGCTATTCTGGCAACATTGGGATTCCATTCTGCCGTTACTTTCCGCGATGTCTCTGTCGAAGGCATTGAGAAAATCACCCATGAGGATATTGAACATGCATCGGAAATGGGCTATGTCGTTAAACTGCTGGCTATTGCACAGCAGAACGACGATGGGATTTCCCTCAATGTCCACCCCGCCTTTATACCCAGAAGCCATCCGCTGGCCAATGTCGGCGGAGCCTATAATGCAGTATATGTACGGGGCAACTGCGTCGGTGATGTCATGTTTTACGGACAGGGAGCCGGTGCTTTTCCGACTGCCAGTGCGGTTGTCAGCGATGTCATGAATGTCATTCTTCATTTTAACCTTACCGTGACAGGAAAACGGAAATATGTCTGGCATGACACGAAACTGACGGATCCACGCTCTATCCGCGCTCCTTATTATCTGCGCATGATCGTCGATAATGCACCGGGCGTCTTGTCCAGTATCTCTGGCATATTTGCTGAAAATCGTATTAGTATCCGTTCTCTAATCCAGAAAGATGAAACGAAGGAAATTGCCGAAATTGTAATTCTTATCGATGCATCAGCCGATGGGCTGGTGCGGGATTCACTGAAAAAGGTGACATCTCTTTCCTGCGTCCGCCGCGTTGCCAATGCAATCAGAGTCATTGAAATTTAGAGGTGCTGTTTATGACCAAGAAAGTACATGTAAAAATTCCGGCCACATCGGCCAATATGGGTTCCGGGTTTGATGCCGTCGGCATCGCTCTGACCCTGTATAATGAAATACTGTTTGAAGAACGGCCGGGAGCGGAAGCGATAACCATCGAAATCAAGGGTATGGGTCAGAATGAAATCCCGACCGATCCCGCAGAAAATCTGGTATCGGAAGCCATGGCATACGTGGCAAAACGGAATGGACAGCCGCTGCCGGCCGGTCATCTGACGCTGATTAACCGCATCCCGCCGGCACGCGGGCTGGGAAGCAGCTCGGCAGCCCTCGTCGGCGGAATCATGGCAGGAGATGCCCTGACAGGGCGGAAATTGACCAAAGAAGATATACTGATCATTGCCAATTCGATGGAAGGCCATCCCGATAACGTGGCGCCTGCAACATATGGAGGACTGACATCGTCTATCATTGTCCATGACAAAGCTATCACCAATTCAGTGCCTGTAGAAGATGATTTGTCTTTTATCACGGTCAGTCCGGAAATTGAAGTTTCTACAGAAGAAGCGAGACAGGCGCTGCCCGATACGATTGACTATAAAAGTGCTGTTTTTAATGTCAGCCGGGTCAGTTTCCTTTTGTCCTCCTTCTTTACGAAACGGTATGACTATCTAAAATACAGCCTGCAGGATAAGCTCCATGTTCCCTATCGGATCCAGCTGATTCCCCACGGCCAGGACGTACTGGATGCGGCTATCGCTGCCGGTGCCCTGGGTTCTACCATCAGTGGTTCCGGCTCGACACTCATCGCATTTGCAACCGGACGGGAAAGAGAGGTAGAAGAGGCGATGATTTCTACTTTTGCCGGGTATGGCATCCAATCTTTTGGTCATATTCTCAAAGCGGATAATCAGGGTGCTACTTATGTAGATATACCGAAATAATATTCAGATTTGTAAATTAAAGTATAAAACGGAGAGAGGCTGCCACCGGACAGCCTCATTTCCATTGTAAGGAGTTTATATGATTCAGGATATCCATCCCCATACGTATCACAACGAATTTACGCCTGCTCTCATAGAAGAAAATGCCCTTATCTTGTCCTATGATAAAAAAAGTGTTCTCATACGGCAGGATGGAAACAGCTTTACTCTGCCGGCAGCTTCTGATTTTTCCGGCTGGAAGGCCGATAATTTTATCTGGCTGTTTGCCATCGACGACAGGCAGTTTTTCCTGGCCCGGCGTACTCTGCCAGCTCCAGAAGGATATGCCTATGTGCCTATCCACTATATGCGGTATGCGGCACCACGGCACCTGGCATTTGCTTCTGTCACCGGTCTGTCACTGGCCGGATGGTACCGCCATCATCAGTTATGCGGATGCTGCGGGCAGCCGTTGCAGCATAGCAAAAAAGAGCGGATGTTGTATTGCCCATCCTGCGGTATTATGAATTATCCCCGTATCAATCCGGCGGTCATCGTGGCCGTCCGCCATGAAAATAAGATCCTCGTATCGACCTATGCCGGCCGGGAATATACGAATATGGCTCTCATCGCAGGATTTGCTGAAATTGGAGAAACCATCGAGGAGACAGTTCACCGGGAAGTCATGGAGGAAGTGGGAATCCGCGTCAAAAATCTGCGGTTCTATAAAAGCCAGCCCTGGTGTTTCACCGACACGCTCCTGTTCGGATTTTTCTGCGACCTTGACGGAGAAGATACGCTGCGTGTAGATCACGAAGAACTGGCAACTGCCCGCTGGATCAGTCGGGATGAAGTACCGGAAGATGTAGAAAAGGTCAGCCTGACCATGGAAATGATGACCTTGTTCAAAGAGGGAAAGGTATAGTAAATCCCTTGACAGGTATGGGTAAAGTTGCTACAATTATTACCAACATAAAAGCGATGAGCGGAAGAAGCGGTTTGTATCTGCGTCAGAGAGATGCCGTACAGGTGAAAGAGCATTGGCAGAGAGTATCGCGGGTCACCCGTGAGCCGGCAGGAGGAAAGGCCTGCCCGTCTGACAGGCGTTATCTGTTTTATAAAGAGGCCGCGTGGAGCGGCAATTTAGGTGGTACCGCGGAAGAACTAAGCGCCTTTCGTCCTAAGAGTGGACGAAAGAGCGCTTTTTTTATTTACTTTTTGGAGGGAACAGACAAATGAAATGGAATAAGGAAGAATTAGGAGCTTATTCACCGAATGACATTGAAATGTCCTGGTATGATTTCTGGGAAAAAAATGGCTATTTTCATCAGGATGCCGATAAGAGCAAAAAGCCATTCAGCATCGTCATGCCACCGCCTAATGTTACGGGGCAGCTTCACATGGGCCACGCACTGGATAATACGTTGCAGGATATCCTCGTCCGTTTCAAACGCATGGAAGGCTACAATGTTGCCTGGATCCCTGGAACAGACCATGCCGGCATTGCTACCCAGGTCAAAGTAGAACAGCAGCTGGCCAAAGAAGAAGGAAAGACGCGCTATGATATCGGCCGTGAAGAATTCCTGAAACGGGTCTGGGCCTGGAAAGAAAAATATGGCAGCCGCATTGAAAAACAGGTACGCCGTCTCGGTTCATCCTGTGACTGGAGCCGCAAACGCTTCACGATGGATCCCGTATGTGCCCGTGCCGTTCGTGAAGTATTCTGCACCTTATATGAAAAAGGCCTCATTTACCAGGGACAGCGTATCACCAACTGGTGCCCTCATTGCAATACGGCATTGTCTGATATCGAAGTAGACCATTCGGATGTTCAGGGCAGCCTCTGGTATGTCAAATATCCTGTCGTCGGTGAAGATGATTACATCATGATTGCCACGACCCGTCCGGAAACGATTATGGGCGATACGGCCGTTGCCGTCAACCCGGAAGACGACCGCATGAAAAAATACGTCGGCAAAAAAGTCATCGTACCGCTGGTAAACCGCGAAGTCGAAGTCATTGCCGATGATTATGTTGATATCGGTTTTGGTACGGGTGCCGTAAAAATTACACCGGCCCACGACCCCAATGACTTTGCCATGGGCGAACGCCATCACCTCGAATCAATCATGATCATGAATCTCGATGGCACGATGAACGATAAAGCCGGAGCTAAATACGATGGTATGACCCGGGAAGAATGCCGCAAAGCCGTTGTTGCTGACTTGCAGGAACTGGGCCTCCTCGATCACATTGAACCGCTGACCCACTCTGTCGGTCATTGCTCCCGCTGCAAGACGATTGTCGAACCGTTTTCGACGAAACAGTGGTTTGTCAAGATGGGACCACTGACCAAAGCCGCTATCGATGCCGTCGCTGAAGGAAAGACGCGGTTCATTCCTGAACGGTTCAGCAAGACATACAATCACTGGATGGAAAATGTTCATGACTGGTGCATCAGCCGCCAGCTCTGGTGGGGCCATCAGATTCC
>NZ_DGRS01000075.1:0-517 GCF_002391155.1 Megasphaera sp. UBA4382
GGCTGACGATGGCCCTGACGACGACGATAGTCGGATTTAGCTTTGTATTTGAAAACGAGGACTTTCTTTTCTTTGCCCTGTTCCAATACTTTAGCTGTAACTTTGGCACCTTCGACAACAGGAGAACCTACTTTGACATCTCCGTCGTTGACGACAGCCAGTACCTGGTCAAATACGACTTCGGAATCCACATCGCTGGCGAGTTTTTCAACAAAAATGTTGTCCCCTTCCTGAACGCGATACTGTTTTCCACCGGTTTTGATAATAGCGTACATAGTGACACCTCCTCATCAATATACTCGCTGAATACGGCGCCTTACGGACTTGTATGCCTCTTCATGCGGCTTATCTGTCTAGCCACTTGTGCATGCTACGACTTTTATATTGTAAGCGATTCTCCGGCCCTTGTCAAGGAAATTTCAGGAATAATCAAACAGTATGGACAGCACAAATCAGGACCGCATGGGGCTGACCGATATGGCAGCTGGATGGGCAGGACAGTGGTATTCACAGGATG
>NZ_DGRS01000075.1:566-34941 GCF_002391155.1 Megasphaera sp. UBA4382
CACAGGAGCCGCAGCCGATGCAGCGTGACCCATCGACCTTGGGATAACTGCGGCCGTCGCGGTTTTCTACCATAGTGATGGCCTGTACCGGACAATGGCGGGCACAATTTCCACAGATGATGCCCTCACGGGCAATGAGGCAGTGAAACTGGGCATAGCGGGCAATGCCGATTTTCGTCTGCTGTTTCACATCCAACTGTAAAGGACGGATGGCCCCGGCCGGACAGACCTGGGAACAGAAATTGCAGTTATACACGCAGTAGCCGCGGGTAAAGTCCATATAAGGCTGACCCATCTGCATGATTCCGTTTTCGAGGACAGCCGGCGTCAGCACCTTGCTGGGACAGCGGCTGACACAGAGATGACAGGCCGTACAGTGCTGGGAAAAATCAGTCAGTGACAGGGCTCCCGGCGGCAAAACCGCTTTCTTCCCCTTTCCCGTTCCCAGCAGACCTGGAATCAGCGGCTGGCTGCGTGCAAGGCCCGCGGCCAGCGTTCCGGCAGCGACAGCTGTCGTAATCAGCATATCCCGGCGGCTGATGCCTTCTGTCTCCGGCATTTCCGGCGCTTCTTTCTCCTCAGTCCGCTCTACAGCACTTTGTTTCCTGCCACGGCGGGACATGGACAGTGCTCCTTTGGGACAAATGGAGATGCAGTCAAAGCAATCGACACAGCGGCTGGAATCTACGATTCCATGAGCCACATCAATACAGGACGAGCGGCAAATCTTTTCACATTGCCCGCACCGGACACAGCGGCTGCGGTCAATGATGGGACGGAACAGGCTGAAACGGCTGATCGTTCCCAGCAAGGTTCCTACAGGGCACAAGGTGTTGCAATACCAGCGGCCATACCGCCAGGAAAAGATGGACAGGACGAGAAAATACACCCCGGCCATAACGACAGCCGGGCCTGCCAGAGGCAGGATATCCACTTTCGATATAATCGGAAGCCAGCCCAATGAAAGACCTGCCAGGCCATTCCACACATACGATGCCGGGACGGCCAGTATATCTGTGACGATACGGCCAAAGATACTGTAGGGATCGACGAGAACGGGAACCAGCGATATGCCCATCAGCAGGGATAAGGCCACTGCGGCCAGTATACCATAGCGGACCCATCGCTGTTCTTTATGAAAAGTAAATTTCCGGCGATTTTTTTTACGCCGCTTTGCCAGCCAGTATATGGCGTCCTGACTGATTCCCAGGGGACAGAGCACACTGCAGTACAGCCGGCCACAGAAAAATGTGACGAGAAGAATGACAGCAATGGCAAGGACATTAGAAGCCAGCAGGGCCGGCAGGAACTGCCACCGGGTAAGGAACGGCGTCACTACTCCACCAAAAGACAGCAAGACGGCCGCCATCGTAAGCCACGACAGGAATATGCGTCCTTTCTGTATCATCTATATCACGACCTTTCCCGTGTCCCGGCTGAACTGCTGCACCATATCATCAATAGCGCGAATATTTTTGGAAATGGGAATATGCTGGGGGCACCGTGGCAGGCAGGTGTTGCAGGCCGTACACTGGGATGCCCGCTGATTCCGTTCCAGATTATTTTGATACCGCGTCAGGAACTGCCGTTTTTTCGCATCATCCGCTCTGTCCGGATGGGCCATATCGATACCGGCCGGTTCACCAAAGCGGTTATACAGTTGAAACACCGTAGCTATATCGACGCCGTAAGGACAGGGATCACAATACCGGCAGTACGTACAGGGAATGGCCGTACTGTCCGCGTTCTTTCCCATAGACCTCTGAATGGCCCGTTCTTCTGCTGGCGATAAGGGGCTAAAATCGCTCATGGTCCGGACATTATCCAGGACCTGTTCCAGATTACTCATCCCCGAATTCATCGTAATGACCCCGTCTTTCGATCCTACCCAGCGCAGTGCCCACGACGCCAGGCTGGCGTCAGGATGCAATTCTTTCAAAATTGCCGCTGAAGAAGCTGGCAGATCAGCCAGATTACCTCCTTTGACCGGTTCCATGACGAAAATGGGGACGTTCTTTTCCCGGCACTTGCGGTATAAATCGCCGGCCTGACGACTGCCCGACGGCGCTTCTCCCATATCATTCCAGTCGGCATAGTTGAGCTGGATCATACAGAAATCCCACGGATACTGGTCCATGAGATACTGGAAGAAAGGCACGTCGCCATGAAAGGAAAATCCCAGACAGCGGATGCGGCCCCGGGATTTCTCCTGACGAAGATACTCGAGGATTCCGTTCTGGATATACAGCCGCTCAAATTCGTCCCGGCTGGTGAGAGAATGGAGCATGTAATTGTCAAAATACGTGACCTGGCAACGGTCGAGCTGCGTTTGGAAAATCTCCTTTGCCTGATTGAGGCTCTCCAGAATCGGCGTCGGCATTTTATCGGAAAGGAACACACTGTCACGGGGGTATTTTTTTAGGGCCTGGCCGATAAAGCCTTCCGATTGCCCGTCATGATAAAACCAGGCCGTATCGAAATAATTGATGCCGTGGCGGTAGGCGAAATCAATCATCTTTTCGCCCAATTCCGTATCAATGACCCGGCCCTGGGCAGAGAATTTCGTCGGCAGGCGCATGCACCCAAATCCCAACAGAGACAGGTCTTTCCCCAGTGGGGCATAATACCTGGTCGCAACCCTGCCCATATCCTGCCCTGCATCAGCTGCAGCTTTATCGGCATCGAGAAAGGCCATGATTTCATGACGTTTCCACACGGCCCCGCCAGCAGCCATACCGGCCAATCCCCCACCGAGAATTTTCAAAAACGTGCGCCGGCTCACTTCCTTACTCACGAAACCACCTTCTTCTTCGTTCTTTGTACGTCCGCCTGACTTATTCTGTATGAGGTCTTACTGATTTCATGAACAGATTAAATAATATCGCTTTTTACACTGTGGTTCAATAATTTTCCTGCTTTAATATCCAGCGCAGGATATTGTTTTTGCAACGTCTTAACGGCTGTCTGCAAGCCACTGCCACCTGATGTAGCAAAGACTACAATTTCTTTATTGCTCAGATCATTGCTTTCTACAAATGTGTTGATGATTTTAGGTGCGATACCCCACCAAATGGGGAAGCCCAGATAAATCCGGTCGTATCCTGCCAAATTCATGTTCCCATGTTCCAATGCCGGCCGGACTGCATCATCGAGATTTTCCTGATAACTGCGGCTCTTCTGATTAGTCCAATCCAAGTCAGCCAACGAGTACCGTTGTGCCGGTACGATAGCCTGTATATCCGATCCAGTCACAGCAGCCAGTTCCCTGGCCCGTTTTTCCGTAATGCCACTGGCTGAAAAATAAATGACTATTTTTTTCATGTTATTACCTCCATCATTTAAACGTCTTATATTCTTTAATCATGAAATCTCAGGAAACTGCCCGTATTCCAAATCCCGGTGAACCATCACAGTAGGCCTGCCTGCACCAGCCAGGAATCGATGACGCCGTAATCCGTATCTTTATCCAGAGTCAGTCCTTTGAAAATCCGCGCGCCCGGTGCTGCCGCTGCCAATGCAGGCAGTGTCACTTCAAAGGGGCTGCTGTAAGAGCACATATAGGGAACGATGAGCTTTCCTTCCAGATTCTGTCCTTCCAGGAATGACGGGATAA
This sequence comes from Megasphaera sp. UBA4382, assembly GCF_002391155.1. Taxonomy (NCBI): domain Bacteria; kingdom Bacillati; phylum Bacillota; class Negativicutes; order Veillonellales; family Veillonellaceae; genus Megasphaera; species Megasphaera sp. UBA4382. The sequence continues at coordinate 4,180 of NZ_DGRS01000075.1, forward strand.
TCATAGGAGCCGTGAACCACCAGCAGGGATAGCCCAGGACGATGACGTCATACTGGGAAAAATCCGGCCGTTCCCCTGCCAGCTGGGGCCGGGCGTTGTCATCGACTTCTTTTACCGATTCTTTTAGGACTGTCGAGTAATCACGGGAATAATCGGGATCCCGCTTGATTTCATATATGTCGCCGCCGATTTTATCATGAATCATATGGGCCACTTCCCCGGACCGGCCGCCCCAGGTAAAATAAGCGATGAGGATGCGCTGACCTTTGTGACTTCCCTTTGGTTCTTCCTGGATGGTCTTGATAGATGCCGCTTCCTGCTTATGCTTTGTTTCCAGCTCATCCTTGATGTCTTCCGACATAGGTTTGCCCGTCTGATTCGGTACGTAGACCCCTGTCGATGCCGATGGGGTATCCTGCACTGCCTGGGTATTTTCTGTATTTCCGCAGGCCGTAAGAGTACAAAGAACCATTCCCATGCATATTATCTTTAAGATAGATGTAAGTTTCATACGGTATTCCCTCTCTTTAAAATATCATATTCACGCGTACGGTGACACGCCCCGGGCCTATTCCGGCACTGTCTGGGAACCGGCCATCATGCAGGTCTGATGCCGGGTATACAACAATTGGTTGATTTTCTTCAGAGACTGCTGCAGCTCAACCATCTTCCGAAGCAACGTTTTCTGCGTCGCCAGTAATAATATATGCTGCTGTTCTTTTCCTTCTTTTCCCCCCTGCATCAACTCCAGATAGTTCCGGATATCGTTCAGAGAAAGTCCGCTGGCTTTTAAATACACAATCTTCTGAACTTCTTCAATTTCCACCTCGCCATATACCCGGTGTCCGCCGGCATCACGGGGAACGTGAGCCAGCAGCCCGATTTTTTCATAATACCTCAGGGTATCTTCTGAAAGATGTACCCGTTTGGCCATTTCCCGTATAAACATATTCTCCCCTCATTTCTACACTAATACACCATATCATAGAGTCAATACAGCCATCACAGTAAGATTGCACACAGCGATAATAGTTCTTTTTCATAAGGCAATACTTCTTTTCTGGCTGACTCCTGATTAGTTTCATTTCCTGCTTGTATTATATGGTCCCGGTTGTGACATGTAAAATGCCTATTATCACAAGTTAAGAAATGCTCAAAAAGCATAGCAAAAGCAATAAGGTAACAAAAAACAGAGACCGTAGCAAAATAGCTCTAAAAGCTCGTTTTGTCACAGTCTCTGTTTTAACTTAGATTAACTAACTATATTGAAGTGATTACGACGTACGTTTCACCTTAAACCAAGCAGCGTACATAGTCGGAAGGACCAGGAGTGTCAGGACTGTCGCTACGAACAATCCACTGGCGATGGCGACAGCCAGCGGCCCCCAGAAGACGCTGCGCATGAGAGGAATCATCCCCAGAATGGCCGCTGCCGCTGTCAACATGATAGGACGGAAACGCATGACTGCCGAGTCGATGACGGCATGCCACGGGTCTTCTCCGGCTGCCATGTGCTTCTGGATCTGATCGAGGAGGATGATAGAGTTACGGATGATCATCCCGCCCAGCGCCAGGATTCCCAGATAAGCCACGAATCCCAGGGACTTGCCAAAGAGGAGCATCCCCAGGGATACGCCGATGAGTCCCATAGGCGCCGTGACCAGTGCCAGTACCATCAGCGACGGGCTGCGGAGCTGGAACATGAGCAGGGTCATGATGATGATAATCATGACCGGCACGGGAACGAGCAGATAGTTCAGTGATTTCTTGCTGTTTTCCAGCGCCCCGTCTACTTCAACGGTATATCCAAAAGGCATGCTTTCCCGGATATCGGCAATGGAATCATAGGCCTTCTGCGTTGCGTCGTTGGCCGTTCCCGACTTGATACCGCCATTGATGGTAATGGTCGGCTTTAGATCCCGGCGCCAGATGAGTCCGTCTTCCCCTTTATAGGAAATCCGGGCAATCTGTTCCAGTGGCACGTAACCGGCCTGGCCAACGTAGACAGGCAGGCTCTTGATCTTGGAAAGGTCATTGCGGTCGCTGTCCTGAAGGCGGAGCTGGATGCCGATGGTCTTATCGCCGGCATAATACTGCGCCACTGTAGCGCCGGACAATTCGGTGTACAGGGTCTGGGCAATATTCTGACCGGAAATTCCCATGGCCCGCAGTTTATTCTGGTCCAGTTCGACGTGCATGACCTTGTTTTTCTGATTCCAGTTGAGGAATACGTTTTCCGTATTGGGATCTTTGGCTATGCGGTCGGCAATCTGCTGGGCATAAGCTTTGACCTTATCCGTATCATAACCGGATACACGCAGCATGATGGGATAATCCGACGGCGGACCGAGAGGCACGTTCTTGACATTGCAGCGGACATTGGGGAACTGGTCCGCCATTTCCTGTTTGATTTCCTTCGTCAGTTTTTCCCTCGTGTCCGTGTCTTTGGCGACGACGACAAACTGGGCGTAGTTATTAGCCGGCAGGACCGGTTCAATGGTCAGGACAAACCGCGGTGCCCCTTCGCCGACATAGTAGGAATAATCCTTCAGCTGGGACTGCTGCGTGTCGAGATACTGGGCAAAACGGGCTGCCTCATTCTGGGTAGCCTGCATGGAAGACCCTTCAGGGAGGGTCATTTCCACAATCAGTTCGGGACGCAGGGACGGCGGGAAGAATTCCTGGGGAATGAGTTTCATGAGTCCCAGTGACAGGACAAACATAGCCGCCGTACCGCCGATAACTACCGCACGGTGTGTCAGGCACCAGGTCAGGACCTTGCGGAAGAACACGTAGAAGCGGCTCTGATACAATGGCTCTGGTTTTTCGTCTTTGCTGACTTTCGGCTTGATCAGATAATAGCCAAAAAGAGGCGCTACCATGACCGATACAATCCACGACAGGACCAGCGATGCCGTGATGACGGGGAACAGGTCTTTACAGAATTCCGAGGCGGCCCCGTCGGCAAAGGCGACGGGAATAAACCCGGCGCAAGTAATGAGCGTGCCCGTCAGCATAGGCTTGGCCGTCGCTTTGAAAGCATAGCAGGCCGCATCGACGCGGTTCATTCCCTTTTCCAGCTGGACGGTCATCATTTCAACAGCAATGATGGCATCATCGACGAGAAGGCCCAGGGCGATGATGAGCGATCCCAGGGACACTTTATGCAGGTCAATGCCAAAGATTTCCATTACACAGAACACACCTGTAAGGACCAGAGGAATGCAGAATGCGACGACCAGTCCCGTACGAAGACCCAGGCTCAGGAAGCTGACGATGAGGACGATGATAATGGCTTCCCGCAGGGTATTGATAAAGTCACTGATTGATTCCTTGACTACCTGCGGCTGATCCGATACCTGATGGATTTCCATGCCTGCCGGCAGGTCCGGCTTGACGCTCTGCTGCAATTTTTTCAGATTTTCACCGAGCTTCAGATTGTTGCCGCCGCTCTTCATGGACAGGGCAATGCCGACGGCCGGTTTGCCATTGTAAAACATCTTGGGATCCGACGGCTGGGTATATCTCCGTTCTACCGTCGCAATATCGCCGAGGCGGAATACACGGCCATTGGCATTGATAGGCAGATTGCGGATGGCTTCCACATCTTCAAAGACGCCGGACAGGCGGAGGTACACATTGTCCGATTTCGTATCCACCATGCCGGCGGGCGTCATGGCGTTCTGTCCCTTGACGGCATCGGCAATAGCCGTCGGCGCAATGCCCAGTTCAGCCAGCTTGGAATTGGCCACTTCGATGTAAACCTTTTCCGATTGTTCTCCTACGAGTTCCACCTTGCTGACATCATCGACAGACATCATCATGCGGCGGATCTTTTCAGCCTTCTGGCGCAATTCCTCATAGGAATAGCCGTCGCCAGTGATGGCATAGATAGACCCGTAGACATCGTCGAAGCGGTCATTGTAATAGGGACCATACACACCATCGGGCAGGTCTTTTTTCATATCTTCCGTCAGGTTACGCACTTCATGCCAGGTACTGCGGATACTGTCCCGTGGCGCCTTATCGTCGAGGTACACGTAAATAACCGACTGACCGGGACGGGAATAACTTTTGATATAGTCGAGGTTTGGCGTATCCTGCAGTTTCTTTTCGATTTTATCGGTTACCTGTTCCTGCATCTGCTCTGCCGTCGCGCCGGGCCAGGCTACAGAAACGACCATGGTCCGTACCGTATAAGTCGGATCTTCCATGCGGCCCAGTTTCATGTAGGAGAAAATGCCGGCAATGGCGATGAGGATGATAAAGTACCAGACGAGGACCCGGTTGTGGATAGAGACTTCCGATAAATTTCTCATTCATCTTCCCCCTCTACCCGTACGGTTTCACCGGCACTGAGCATGTGGACGCCGGCTGTCACGACTTTATCGCCACGGGTAAGGCCGGTAACCTGTACCGTATTGTCGCCAAAGTCCGTGACCGTTACATCTTTAAGGGACAGCGTATGATCACTTCCGACAACCCATACCTTTGGTGTGTCCCCGGTCTGATAAATAGCCGAAATCGGCAGAGTAAAAGTGTCACCGGCAGATGCTTCTTCACTGCCGTTGGCCACCGTCGCCGTCATGCCGAGCTGCATTCCTTCCGGCGGATCGGGCAGGGAAATATCGACTTCATAGGTCCGCGATGCCGCATCTGCCATAGGCGATACTTCCCGTACGACGCCTTGTACATGCTGGCCCTGCAAGGCCCAGAAGGACACGGATACGGTCCGGCCAACGGGAAAATCGGCCAGCTTGTTTTCCGGCACGTTAACTTTGACTTCCAAATCCCCAGAGTGGACCAGGGTGACGACGGTCTGACCGGCCGCTACGACCTGCCCAACTTCGGCGGAGACAGATGAAATGACACCGTCGGCATCGGCGGTGAGCTGCGTGTAGGACAACTGGTTTTCCTGGGCCTGCCGGGCTGCCAGGGCCTGATTATACTGGGCGGCAGCCTGGTCATACGCCGTCTGGTACTGATCGAGTACGGAGGCACTGATGGCATCGACCTGGTACAGCTGCTGATAACGGGCCAGATTCGACTGGGCCAGCTGCAGCTGGGCGGCCGCGGCGTCTACCTGGGCCTGTGTCTGATTGACGGCCTGGGCAATATCCCTGGGATTGACCGTCATGAGGACATCGCCGGCATGAACCTGGGAACCGAGCTGCACGTTCCGCGCCGTAATCCTGCCGCCTGCCTGGAAAGACAGGTTGCTCTGATACCGGCCTTTGACCGTACCGGAATAAGTTCCGGCCGTACTGCCAGCCGTATCACTGCCGGCGCGGATGACCTTGACCAGCTGGGCCTGTTCTGGTTGTTCCGTCTTCTGGCCGCATCCCGACAGGGCCAGTGCCAGCACGACCAGCAGGGCCAGTGCCGTATACGTTCCATTTTTCTTCATAATTTTATCTCCTTTACCGGGCCAAGTGCCGGGATATCGGCATGTGCCGCATTTTCCGCAACGGCATGCATAATATCCAGGGCCTTGTCCAACGCATGTTCATCAATACCCTGCACCAGCGCTTCTACCCATTTTTTCAAGATATTTTCCATCGTTCCCTGTAAGGACCAGGCTTTTTCTGTGAGATAAATATATTTAACCCGCCGGTCCTGCTCACTCTGATTACGGAAGAGGAACCCCTTCTCTTCCAAAGTCTTGACGCAGCGGGCGACCAGTGCCTTATCCGCTTTGATGGCTTTGCCTAATTCATTCTGCTGACATCCACTGCGTGTATACAGACTCATGAGGATGATGTACTCGGAATAGGACAGATTCCAGGGTTTACAGATTTCCGTCACATAGGCCTGGGAACGCCGGTTTATGATGCCAAAATCATGACTGGCTTTAAGATAATCCATACAGCACGACTTCCTTTCTTTTAGTTGATTTAATCAACTAATTGCCTATAGTATAGCAAATTAAAGGTGCAAGTGCAATATACATCGTCTGTTCCTCACAAAAAAACTGCCAGCCAGATTCTTATCTTCTGACTGACAGTAAGGGAATTTCCCTTTTCCGGCAGACCCTGATCTCATACACTGCCTATGAGATGGTTCATCAGACCTTCCGTTCCTGATGCGGCCTCGGGAAAGCGGCGCAGATCCGTCTGCCCTTCCATAAAATCGAGGAAGGCACACATACTCTTTTCTATATCACAGCGGCTTTCCTCTGAGACAGTTTCCAGCAAAGCCTGCCGGTTCTGGTCGTACCGCCCAAGAATGGCCAATAAATGGCTGAAATCAGCCTGCTTCCCACTCCACTTCCGGCAGTCTTCCAAAAAAGCCTGACAGGCTGCTGTCAGAGATACGACCGATCCGGCCGTGCCCTGCCGGATACGCCAACTGTCCAGCACAGTCGAAAAAAAAGTGAACAACGTGATGACGGCCGTCCGTTCATACCGCCGCACCAGCAGATTGGCCTTCGGACTCTGCTTATGACGGTGCCCGTCTGCTTTTTTACAAAAGAACTGATAATCTCTCCACAAATCTTCCTGCAGCGATTCTTTCACTATATTCATATCACCATTCGAAAAAATAGTGACACCAAACTTGGTTTTCAAGTCCATCACACTCCGGAAAACAAACTAAACGGACCTGCCACACACATAAGGCAGGCCCGCTTCATCATACCGTTACATTCCGGCATCGCCCTATTTTTCAGGCAATTCACTCGTACAATGGGGACACCGTGTCGCATCGTCTGCAATGGGCTGACGGCAATACGGGCACAGGCGGGGTTCCGCTACCGGTTCCGGTTTGGGCAGCAGACGGTTCAGCTGACGGATGACGATAAAAATAGAAAAAGCAATGATGAGAAATTCCAGTACCGTATTCAGGAAAGCACCATAGGCAATGACGGGAATACCAGCCGCCTTTGCTTCTGCCAGACTTCCAACGTGCTGTGTACTGAGGGGAATAAAGAAATCGGAAAAATCAATACCTCCCAGGAGAACGCCGATAGGTGGCATGATGATATTATTAACTAATGACGTGACAATCTTGCCAAAGGCACCGCCGACTACGACGCCGACAGCCATATCCATGACATTGCCGCGCATAGCAAATTCTTTGAATTCCTTGATGAAACTCATTCCATCCACTCCAATCCGTTTTACATAGGAAACATTACATAGAACCTGTCTCATCATATACTAATCAGCGGATTTTTGCAATATGTTAAAACGAAAGGTTGTTCTTATTTTTTCCCACTGCTCAATTTCAGTAAGTCGGGATTCTTTTTTGCCATCCGTTCGAGAATCTTGCTGTATCCGCCACTGCCATAATTCAGGCACCGCTTGATACGGCTGATCGTTGCCGTACTGGCCCCGGTCTTTTTGACGATATCTTCATAAATATCACCGGCCTTCAGCATCCGGGCTACTTCCAGACGGGACGAAATGGCTTTCATCTCCTGGATGGTACACAAATCTTCAAAAAACTCATAACATTCATCGATTGACTGGAGTTCCAGGATTGCCTGGAAAAGCTGGTCATGAAGATGATCCCTTAATTTTTCATTGACAGCCATGATGACACCTCACTTGCCGCTTTCATACTTTAGCATAGTAAATACTCTACCTTATTATAAAGCAGAACGGCCGCTCTGTCGATACCTCTTACATGGCAAATAAATCGAGTTGTTCATCTTCGGGCAAATCGTCCAAGCATCCTTCGGCCGTCATAGCATCAACAAGGGACTTGGACACTTTCCCGCGGATCTTCAAATCCGCTTTGGATGTAAAAGGCCGTTCCTCGCGGGCCGCTACAATCTGTTCGGCAACGTTGGCACCCAGTCCGTCAATAGCCGTGAATGGCGGCAGGATTTTCCCATCGCAGACGGTAAATTTCGTCGCTGCTGACCGTTTGATATCGACGTTCATGAAGGAATAACCGCGAAGGCTCATTTCTTTCGCCAGTTCCAGAGCCGAATACAGATCCTGGTCTATTTTGGACGCGCTCTTACCCTGAGCCTTGATTTCCTTCATGACCTTCACCTGCGTATCCAGCCCATGGATCATGGCCGATAATTTGAAGGCCTTGGCGCGGATCGTAAAGAATGCCGCATAATACGCCAGGGGATAGTTGATCTTATACCAGGCAATGCGGAAGGCCATCATGACATAGGCAACGGCGTGGGCCCGGGGGAACAGGTAGCCGATCTTATGGCACGAGTCGATGAACCACTGTGGAATGTTCCCCGCTTTCAGTTCCCCTTCATAATCAGTCGTCTTCTGCCCGGCCTTGTTCAGTTTGTCAATACCCTTGCCTTTACGGACGTTTTCCATGACCTTGAAGCTCGTCTTGGGCTTGATGCCATGCTGGATGAGATAGTTCATGATGTCGTCACGGGTAGAGACGGCTTCTTTCAGCGGTACGACTTTATCACGGATCAGGTCCTGGGCATTGTTCAGCCAGACGTCTGTCCCATGGGAAAATCCGGAAATACGGACCAGTTCGGAAAAGGTTTTCGGTTTCGTATCGACCAGCATCTGGCGGACGAAAGGCGTACCGAATTCGGGGATTCCCAGACTTCCGACCTGGGAGCCCAGTTCTTCCGGCGTCAGTCCCAGGGCCTTCGTCGAACTAAACAGGCTCATCGTTGCCGGATCATCGAAGGGGATGGTCGTCGCCTTGATGCCAGTCAGATCTTCCAGCATGCGGATGACCGTCGGATCATCGTGGCCGAGAATATCCAGCTTGACCAGACGGCCTTCGATAGAATGATAATCGAAGTGGGTCGTAATGATGCCCGAATCCTTTTTGTTGGCCGGATACTGTACAGGCGTAAAATGATGGACATCCATGTCGCGGGGAATGACCATGACGCCGCCGGGGTGCTGTCCCGTCGTATTCTTTACGCCCGTACAGCCGGCGACGAGGCTGTTGACATAAGCGTCATTGACTTTAATACCGCGGGCATCGGCCCATTTCATGACATATCCATAGGCCGTCTTGTCCTGGACGACGCCGGTCGTACCAGCCCGGAATACGTTATCTTTACCAAAAAGTTCTTCCGTGTATTTATGGGCTTTGGGATGGTATTCACCGGAGAAGTTCAAGTCGATATCCGGTACTTTGTCTCCGTCAAAACCAAGGAATATGGCAAAGGGGATATTATGGCCGTTCTTTTTCAGATCCGCCCCGCACTTCGGGCATTTCTTGTCGGGCAGATCGAAGCCGCCGCCATATTCGCCGTGGGTAAAAAACTCACTGTACTGACATTCAGGGCACACATAATGAGGTGGCAGCGGATTGACTTCCGTAATATCCGACATAGTCGCGACAAAGGACGAGCCGACGGATCCACGGGAGCCGACCAGGTAGCCATCATCATTGGAATGCTTGACCAGCTTGTGGGCAATGTAATACAAGACGCCGAACCCATGGCCCAGGATGGATGTGAATTCCTCAGTCAGACGGTCTTCTACAATCTGGGGAAGAGGATCGCCATAGATTTCATGAGCCTTGTCATAGCACATCTTTTTCAGTGCTTCCGAAGAGCCGGCAATCTGCGGGAAATATAGTGTTTCTTTGGGCACAGGCCGGACATGGTCGATCATGTCGTTAATCTTGTTGGGATTAGTGATGACTACTTCCCGGGCCCGGTCTTCACCCAGGTAGGAGAATTCCTGCAACATTTCATCGGTCGTCCGGAAATACAGGTCCGGCTGATACTGGGCATCTTTAAAGCCCTTGCCGGTCATGAGGATTTCCCGGTATATCTTGTCTTCAGGATTGAGGAAATGAGCGTCGCAGGTCGCTACGGTCATTTTGCCCAGCTCATCGGCCAGGCGGATGATAGTGCGGTTGATATTGCGCAGCCCTTCTTCATCTTGTACCAGCCCTTCCCGGACGAGGAACTGGTTATTGGTCAGGGGCTGGATTTCCAGATAATCATAATACGAGGCTATCTTCAACAGTTCTTCATAGGGCAGGTTTTTCTGCACCATCGAGCGGACCAGCTCCCCTGCTTCACAGGCCGACCCCAGAATCAGACCTTCGCGGTATTCGTTGAGCACCGCCCGGGGAATGCGTGGCCGCCCGCGGTAGATATATTTCAGGTGGGAAATGCTGACCAGTTTGTATAAATTGCGGATGCCTATCTGGTTTTTGGCCAGGATGACGATGTGATACGATTCATCTACTTTCGTATCGAACAGGTAGCCTTCCATTCCATAGATGACTTTGACGTTATTCGTCTTATCCGTTGAAATTTCCTGCAGCAGGGGAAAGGACTGGACGACGCCGTGGTCGGTGACGGCAATGGCCGGATGATGCCATTTTTTGACGGTCCTGATGAGCTGCTTGACCGTAATCAGGGCATCCATATCGCTCATGACCGTATGCAGGTGCAGTTCCACCCGCGGCGTCGGATTGGTATCTTCCCGTTCGACCGCACCGCCTTTGGAAGGCATGATGCTGTCCACGTTGAGGACATAGTCGTTGAGATAATCGCTGTATTTGACATCGCCATGGACGCGGACCCAGGCTCCTTCTTTCATGTTGCCCTTCAGGGCCTCCAGTTCTTCTGCGGTAATCGTATTGCGCCGGCGGTACTTGCTGTTGCTGCTGCCACCGATGTCGAGGAATTTCTGGGCGGAAATACCATTGGTCTTATCGGCCATCTGGAAGTTCAGGATAATGCGTTTCGTCTTCGTTTCCCGGAACTCTACCCGCACCAGTTTGCCCCGGAAAATGACATCGGGCCGTTCTTCTCCCAGGACATCATTGATGGGCGTAACCTCGCCATCGACATATTTTCCCAGCCAGACGCGGCTGTCGCTTTGGGCCGGACTGGTGCTTCCCTTTTTACTGCTGTGCTTCGTACTGCTGTTTTCTTTGCCATTTCCTGCAGCAGCCGCACAGGCTTTCTGGTATTCCGGATCATCTTTGAGCCAGTCTTCGTCGTCGTTGACATCATATATATCTTCGTGAGGAATACCGTACCCATCCATATCATCACAACTGACCTGGACTGCACTATTCCACTCCGCTTCCGTCTGGCTGAGAGGAATATCGCCGCCGTGGCGTATAAATTCCACCTCATTTTCCAACGTCACTTCTCCCGGCAGCTGCAACGCCTGGCAGACAGCCTGTTTCAACACGTCTGCATCAGTTACCTTCCAGTCCGATTTCGTGCGGACATGCCAGCGTGGGCCCGGGTCTTCTGCACAAATCTCATGGACCAGGACATAGTGGTCCTTATCGACAGGGATAGAAAATTCTTTTTTCGGGAGAATGTGCCAAATTTTCATAAGGTTTCCTTTCTATGTGATGTATCTCTACCGGGCTTACTCGTCGTCAGCCGCTTCACTGTCACTGCCATCGGCCCCGTCACCGCTATCCGTTTCAGAAACGGCCGGTTCAGGGATCTTCGTCGGGTCATGGGGAGCGTTGATCATGGCGTCCTGAGGCTGTTCTCCGTCGAGATTAGTCGTCTGCACGACTTCTTCTGAAGAATCGCCCGGCGTGAGGATGATTTCCGTATTAGGGTCATAGTGGGATACAATCGTATCGGTATAATGATCCCCGTCCGTATAGTTGACGGTACGGCGGATGGTAATATCATGTCCGTCGTAGCCTTCCTGGTCCCGTTTATCTTCCATCACTTTGTCATCATGACGACGTACGACGCGATGAGGCAGGGTTTTCTGGGATACGGTGTTAAAGGTCACGTTGCACGTGTCGGCGTGATTGCCAAGGATATAGACGGTTACGGATGCGTCGCCCATTTCCGTGTAAATATACACAGGGCGGGTAAAGGGATTGGTAAAAGCAAAATCCAGTGAATCGTCGGCTACGGTAGCGTCCATGCCGACGGGCACATACCCTGCCGGGGCGTAGTGGGGCGAACGGCTGGCGATGATCATGCCGGCCCTAAGAGCCGCGTTGAATAAGGTCGTGCTGACCTGACAGACACCGCCGCCGGCATCGAGGACGACTTTATTGTCGAAATAGACAGGGGCATCTTTATATCCTTTTTCTCTCGTCCGTTTGCCAACAGTCTTATTGAAGGAACAATCTTTCCCGGCCGGGACGAGCGTATCGTTCAGCGCTTTCTGGGCGATGCGGATGTTATCATCGCGGTTATCATTTTTCCCATCGAAGTGGGTCGTATAATAGGAAAGGACAGTGTCGATACTCTTGAGGTCCTTTTCTTTAATCTGCGCTTCTTTACGGGCCGTGACCGGTACTTCTACCGTATCAGTCCTGCCGTCGCCCAATTCGTCGAGGACAGCCGACTGCAGGGCTTCCGAATCGATGGTAATCTGGTCCCGTTCTTTCTGGATGGTAACACCGCTTCCGTCAGGCCGGGCATGGGCGTTGCGCGGTTCCTGATCGTACCGGTCGTGCATGTCGCCGATGTACGATGCGAGTTTCTCTTCATCGACGGCTATGGACAGAGGAACATCCCGGCCAAAGCGCAGAATAGAAATGACATCAGCAACCCGTCTGACTGGCGAACCGGTGCGGCCGACGAGGAACAGCGCATCGTTGATACGCTGCCGGTCAAAATGGGCATCGACTTTTCCAAGGGGCAGCGTTTCATCGACATCATCAGCGGTAAAATGCACCGATTGTTTCTGCAGGTCTCCTTCGCGTTTATCGAGAAATTCCCGCACATCTTCTTCGGTCATTTCCGTAACCGGCTTTCCTTCGAGTGTCACCATCGACGCGGCTTTGCTCTGGGCTGCAAAAAAACTGCCCGATGCGGCAATGCAGATGCCAATGATTACAGCGGCTATTTTTTTCAGCCGGTTGGGGTGTTCTTTGATGCCGTGTTTTTCCCGATAGCGGCGGCGGTATTCTTTCATTCGTTCTTTACGTGCTTTTTCTTCGTCCTGCAATTTAAACCCTGCCTTTATTGCTGCAATACAAACAGATGAGCTGCTCCATATCCATGGACTGGGCCGTCCCTCTGCGTATATTGAGTTGTAATGTAAAAATCTGGAGGAGTAATTCGTCCAGCTCCTCTATTTTCCAATAAGATGCTATTTTTTTCAAGTGGTATAACGCATATTTTACCGGTTTCCCTTTATTGACCCTGGTCAGGACCTGTTCAGACTGCTTTTCTTTCATCCCTGCCGCCTGTAGTTCTTTATATGCCCGCAGGAGGCGCAGCCGGGACAACATATACCCCGTATTTTTCAAGAAAGCATCCTGGCGGCTGAACAGACTGGAAATAAAAGGAATCGTGTGACGGCCGTCCCGGCGCAGGAAGTAATCCATAAAGGTAAAGAGATTTTTTTCCATAGTGCCGGAAAAGAGGGACGTCAGATGGGTTGTTTCTATTTCCCTTGTCCCGTCGGGGAGCATGATGCACAACTTGTCCAGTTCAGAAAACACGTACTGCAGCGGGATAGCATCCCAGGTCTGGAACAGTCCCCGCAGATAACGGTCGGCGGAAGGAGACAGATGCAGTCCCCGTCCGTTCATATATGAACTGACATAGGTCATGACCGTCTTGTCCGTAACCGGCTGGCATTCTGCCACTTCAGCCAGCTTTTTAACTTCCTTGAAGAACACACAGCCCGTATCGAGTCTGCTTGTTTCCTTCGGAAATTTAATGACAAATAAAAGCCCGTTCCCTTCAGGGATTGCCGCCAGCTGTTCCAGGAACCACGTTTCTTCTTTGGTGAGCTTGCTGCGGGACCTCCCGCCGCGTTTGATGGGAAGGTACGGACAGTCATGCCAGATGCAGACATTCGTACCGCCAAAAAGAGATGACGACTGGAACGCTTCTACGACCTGGGCAGGCGCGGCATCTTTGCCAAAAACAGAAAGTTCCGGTTCTTCTCCTGCCCGTTTCCGGAATGCCTCCAGGAACGACTGCTCTTCCCGATGCATTAGATACGTTTCACTGCCATATATGATTTTTACCTGTTTCAAACCATTCACCACCTGACCGTACGGTCCAGCATCCCCTGCGCCAGGAAAGAATGACAGCTCCGTCTTCTTCCGGCGTCACACAGGGTATATCGTAAAGAGCTGCCGTCTCGCACCATCGCTTCCACTGGACATCCCGGGGGCCGCTGCGGTGCAGGATCAAAAAGTCGGCATCCCGGGGAAACGCCGTCCGGCCCGCCTGGCGCAGCGACTGGACTTCCAGAACGGAGCCCGATGGAAACTGTCTGGGTAGAGACGTTTCATATAAGTAGTACGGGACCCCTGTCTGAATTAGTCCGGCAGCATCACCCTCGACCGGCTCAGTCACAACCTGGAGGTCGCCGATCGTAAAATCCTGCCGCAGCTGCGCTTCTGCCGGTCCGGCATCGCCACTGACCCATACCCGGTCCAGATGAAATATACCACAATGCCGCAGGGCCGGCGTGAGGGCACAGGCTATTTGTCCTTCATGGGACCACTGGCTCTTATTATACCACAGGCAGGCCGAAGTATCATCATAGACGATGCAGGTTGCCCGGTCATTTCCCATATCATAACTGTAAATCATGATTTCCGGCCGGGTATAGACGGCATACAGAGTAGAAACGAGGAACAGAATACCTGCCATACGCAGCAGCACCTTACGGTATGGTGGCAAAAAGAACAGACCGGTCAGTACGAGATAATAGGCAGCCGAGGTGTACACCGGCCAGGCCCCTTGCCAGAAACGGCTATATGGCAGGGAGGAAATGAAATAATTGCCCTTGACGGCAAGACTCAGCAGAGGCTGCAAGACGTAAAGCAGTACCTGGCCCAGGGGCAGTACGGCCATTCCCAGTACAGAAGCGGCGAGTCCCAGCAGGATGACGACGTCCAGGACGGGCGCGACCAGCAGATTGGCCAGCAGGGAGTATACGGGCAGTGCTGAAAAATAATGCAGCAAAAAGGGAATGAGCAGCAGCTGGGCACAGATGCAGACGCTGATACCAGAACGCAAGAACGACGGCAGGAAGGAAAACCATCGTTCTACCGGGCGCTGGAGCAGCACGATGCCTGCCGATGCCCCGCAGGACAACTGAAAAGACAGGTCAAAGAGCAGGTAGGGACTATATAGCAGCATAGCTATAATTGCCAGAGCCAGGGCGTGACAGGCCGTGTACTGCCGGCGGGCTGTCAGGCTGTAGGCAGATATGAGACCCATGAGAGACGAGCGGATGACCGGCGCCGTCCCTTCGGCCAGCGCACCGTATACAATGACGACGACGGCAGAAAGGATGAACAGGGGCTTTTCCCGCAAAGAAGCCAGTCTCCCCAGTATCTGTACGGCTGCCAGCAACAAAGAAATGTGAGACCCCGATACGGACAGGATATGGATCAGTCCGGTAACACTGAAACTCTCCAGCAGGGACGGAGGCAGGTCATCATAGTGACCGCCAAAAAGGAGACTGCTCAGGATATAGGCATTGTCCCTGTCCAGGACGGTCTGGTACATATGGGTCAGATACTGCCTCAGACGCCATAGCTGACAGAGTATCCCCCGGCCTGGCTCCAGTATTTCTATTTTCGTATCGGGTACCGTGTATCCTTTCAGGAAAATCGATTGTTCCCGGTCCCGGTGCCTGGCATCGTACAGGCCGGGATTCCCGTAATAGGTGAGCTCTTTCAGGTTCAGTCTCAGCCCGAGGCGCTCCGATGGAGGGTGGACGGGACTGGCCGGAAGGGTGACATATATACTCCCCTTTCCCCTGTGCCGTGCCGGATCGTCCGGGAATGCAAAATAGTCCATGTCGATGACATAGCGGCTCATCGTTCCCTGCTCCGTTTCATAAGAATGTTTCTTTTCCTTCACCGTCCCTTCTACATATACTTCCATTCCTGCCAGATACGCAGGCAGCGCTTCATACTGTCTGCTTTCCCAGGCCAGTCGGAAGAGGCCCAGCGAAAACATCAGGCATAATAACAAAATCAGGGCCCAGCGCATGCGATGCCTCAAGGCCCACATAGCGGGCAGGCAGAACCCTGCTCCGGCCAGTCCGGCGGCCGCCGGGACCGGCACGATATCCGCTGCGATGATGCCACAGGCAAAAGCCAGGGCGGCGAAAATACTGATATAGGTCATACGGTCACCTTATCCTTTAACTTTTCATACTTGGCAGCACCAATGCCTTTGACCTGCTGCAGCTGCTCACACTCGGTAAATCCTCCGTGTTCATCCCGGTACTCGATGATGTGTTTTGCCATGGCGGGGCCGATGCCGGGAAGACCGGTCAGTTTCTTTTCATCAGCCTCATTGATATTGATCTTACCATCACTATCTGCTGCAGGAGGTACGCCATCGAGATTGTATGGCAGGTGGATCTGCATGCCATCTTCGATGCGGGAAGCATAGTTTACGGCCGACGCCTCAGCGTACGGGAGTGCATCGCCTGCCGCGTGGACGGCATCGCCGACGGTGACGGCATGAGTAAAGGAATACAGGCCGGGCTTTCTGACGGCACCGGTAATATACACGATATAGTCCGGTTTTTCCACCTCTTCTACGACAGGGGCCTGCGGTACGGGCGACACATGGGGCAGACCTTCGTTCCAGACAAATCCGATGATTAACAGGACACAACCGATTATTATAAAAAATTTTTTCATCATTCTTCTCCTCCCATTATCTGCTGATATATTTTCCGTTTATAAACAAAAAAACAGCCTCTGATACACATAGGTATCAAAAAGCTGTTTCCTTAAAGGACTAAACATTCACTTACCAATTTCCCCGTTTTTTCCAGAAGCTGACGTGCAGCATAGCCAGGACGGTGAATAATTCCAGCCGCCCGAGGAGCATGGAAATACACAATATGGCCTTGGAAAAATCGGACAGGCCGGCATAGGTGCAGGTAGCGCCGGTAATGCCGAACGACGGGCCGATACAGCCCATGGTCGTGACGCTGATGCCGATGGCGTCAAAAATGACGATGCCGTCGAAGGTCAAAAGCAGTGCCCAGAAAGCGATGAACGCCAGGTACAGGGAAAAAAACTGGTTGACCCGGATAATCGTGTCCTGGCTGATGAGCTGGCCATTCATCCTGACATCCATGACCATCCGGGGGTGAAGTTTTTCCCGGACAGCCGCCACGAGAGAGCGGCACAGGATGACGACACGGGAAATCTTGATTCCCGCCGCCGTAGAACCGCTGCAGCCGCCGCTGATCATCAAAAGCAGGAGGATTCCCTTGGAAAAGGAAGGCCACTGATCGTAATCGGCCGAGACAAACCCCGTCGTGGCAATGGACGCAGCCTGAAATGAAGAAAAGCGCAGGGCCGTAACGATGTCGGCACCGAAGGCATGTATCAAATCGGCGGCGATGCATACGGTCGCCAGGAACAGGATGAGCAGGTAGGCTTTAAATTCCGTATTTTTCTTCAGGACATGGAACCCTTTGCGGTATAACTGATAATATAAGCCAAAATTACCACCAGCCAGAATCATAAAAAAAGTCATCCAGCCTTCCACAGCCGCGCTTTCAAAATGAGCAGCACTATCATTAAACGTAGAGAATCCGCCGGCTGAAATGGTAGACATGGCGTGGTTTAGGGCACTGAAGAAATCCATGCCGCAGAGCATGAAAATGACGAAGGCAATGGCCGTAAAAGTCATATAAATGCGGAACAGGACGCCGGTCATATCCCTGAGGCGCGGCAACAGGCGGTCCGTCGCCGGCCCGGCTGATTCGGCATTATGAAGATAGAGCGTATTCTGCCCTGCTGCCGGCAGAAGGGCAATGAAAATGACGACGATGCCCAATCCTCCCAACCAGTGGGTCATGCTGCGCCAGAATAAGATACTGAAGGGCAGACTCTCTATATCTTCAATGACCGTCGCTCCCGTACCGGTAAAACCGGAAATGCTCTCAAACACGCCGTCGATGAGATTCAGATATCCGCCTGTCACGTACGGAATCATCCCCAGGAAGGTGGCCAAAAGCCAGCCCAGGCCGGTAATGGCTATGCCTTCGCGGATGGTCAGATGCTTGGTTCTCACCCTGCCGTACCGGAGAAGAAGAATCCCGCAGGCAATCATGCTGCCAATGGCCATGATAAAAGCTCCGGTACACTCATCACCAAAGCCCAGTGCCAGAAGCAGCGGAACGCAGGTTACACCCGATTCGGCTATTGATATTCTCCCTAAAAACCGGCAGACTACACGTAAATCCATAACAACACCTTTTTCATTTCTATTCTGCCCTACCAGTTGCTATGCCGCCAGAAAGACGGCATGAGCAATGCCAGAACGGGGAACATTTCCAGCCTTCCCAAGAGCATGGAAATGCACACGATGATTTTACTGAAAACGGGGAGCTCCGCATAGGTACAAGTCGGGCCGACCGACCCGAAAGCCGGGCCGCAGCTTCCCATCGTCGAAACACTGAGACCGATGGCATCCAGTGTCGGCACGCCATCCCCGATGAACAGGACGGTCCACAAGACATCCAGTATGGCATAGGCCACAAAAAACCGGGCTACGCCGTACAATATTTCTTCATTATACTCTTCTCCGTTGGCATGGACCTGCACGACGCTCCGGGGAGACAGTTTCTGCCAGACGACGGAGTGCATAGTCTTGATGAGCAGCATGAGCCGCGTTATTTTCAGACCGCCGGCCGTCGACCCGGCACAGCCGCCACAGAACATGAGAAGCAGCAGGATTCCTTTGGAAAAGGAAGGCCATTGATCAAAATCAGCCGAAACAAAGCCCGTCGATGACGAAATGGACGCAGCCTGGAAGAAGGATTCACGCACGGCTTCCTGGGAATCATATGATGCCCCATAGATCAGATTGAGACTCATGAGGGCCGTGGCCCCCAGGACCATTGCCACGTACAGGCGGAATTCCGTATCCCTGAAAATGACCCGGGCTCCCTTTCGCCAGGCCGCCACGTAAATAGAAAAGTTGGCACTGGAAAGAATCATGAATACAATCAGGACTCCTTCGATGAGGGGGCTGTTAAAGTGGGCCACACTATCATTAAAAGGAGAAAATCCTCCTGTCGCAATGGTCGAAAACGCATGTTCCAGAGCCGTCAGGAAATCGAGGCCGCAAATCATAAGCGCCGCTGTCGCCGCCGTAGTCAGGATGACGTACACCGTAAACAGTGCCTTTGCCATCTGGCCTATCCGGGGCAGCATGCGATCTGATGTCGGCCCCGTACTTTCGGCGTCCATCATGTGCACGACGCCGTGGCCGAATTGAGGAAACAAGGCGATGAAAATGACGATGATGCCCAGTCCTCCCAGCCAGTGGGTCAGACTGCGCCAGACGAGTATACTCTGAGGCAGTATTTCTATATCCGTAAGGACCGTCGCCCCTGTGCCGGACAGGCCGGAAATACATTCCAGTATGCCATCCAAGATATCCAGATAGCCTCCGAACACATAGGGCAGCATTCCCAGAAAGGTGACGAGGATCCAGCTGAGACTGGTAATGGCAATCCCTTCCCGGACGCTCAGGTTATCAACCGCCGACGGCTTTTCATGCTGCAGTATCATACCGGCAGCCAAACTGACCAGAGCGGCTCCGGCCAGTGCCGCAAAACCGGCGTCGCCACAGACGACGGACAGAGCGGCCGTCAGGCCCAGTGCCAGGCCCAGCGCCATGGAAATACGTCCTAAGAAATACAGGACAACGCGCATATTCATAATTCGCACACTTCTCTCTCAAGATGGAAAATTACCATTTGCTGTGAAACCGGGCTGCTATGGTCTGCAATACGATGAGGAAAGAAAAGATTTCTATGCGTCCCAGAATCATGACAAAGGTACAATATAACTTCGTCCACACCGGGAGCGATGCATACGAAGCCAGTCCGTAGAGCTCGGCTGTCGATCCGACACTGGACAGGCATCCGGCCGCTACTCCCATGGACTGTAACAGAGGGATGCCCGACAGGGAAATGACCAGCATGGAAAAGAAGAACACTCCCATATACAGGAAGAAAAAGCTCAGGACCCGGCTGATGATTTTCATGGAAACAGAAACACCGTCTATCTTCAGGCTGACGACCATCTGAGGATGAAGAGTGCGGCGCATTTCCCGGGCTGCCATGCGGAACAGGACGATGATACGCATGATGCGCAATCCCCCCGTAGCCGAACCGATACAGCCGCCGGCAAAGACGAGGAGGAATAAGACATAGCGGTCAAATCCGGGCCAGAGGGAAAACTGGGCCGACGCATAGCCGGTCGTGCTCAGAAAGGAAACGACGGCAAAGGTTCCGTAGCGAAGACTCTGCCAGAAATCGTAAACACCGCTGCGCCAGAGATGAAAGACGATGAGCGCACTGACGGCGCCCACGATGGCCAGGAACGTCCGCAATTCCGTATCCGAAAAGATAGACCGCAACTCCCGCCGGGACAGAGCCCTCCAGATGAGGAGAAAGTTGCAGCTGGCCAGGATCATCGATATCATAGCCGCTATTTCCAGGAACGAATTGTCATAGCCGGCGAAATCAAGCGATGTCGTACCGCCGCTTGTCGAAGCCGTGGTCATAGCCTGGTTGATGGCTTCGAACACATTCATCCCAGCCGCCAGATACAGCAGCGCAGAAATGATGGTGATCCCGGCATATATTTTACCGGTCTGCAGCGCCGCATTTCGCATACGGCTGATCATCGGGCTGAAGGCGATGCTCTGATGAGCCGACAAGGTCACGCCGAAACAGCCGCTGACCTGGGGTACTACCGTGACCAGCATGATGATGAAATTCAGGCCGCCCATCCATTCCATGAGACTGTGCCAGAACAGGAGGGAATGGGCTTCTGCCTGTCCAGCCGCCAGAAGGGAAATACCTGTCGTCGTATAGGCGGAAACGCTTTCAAAAAACGCATCGGCCGGCGTGAGCATTCCTGTCCATACGTACGGCATCATGCCGATCAGCCCCAGCAGGAACCAGATGGACAGCAGATACCATGCGCCTTCAGCCACACCGAGCTGTTTTTTATGCTGCTTCCCTGCTGTTTTTAGCAGCAGTCCCAGCACGAGCGTCACCGCCAGGGGTCCGGCAAAAGCCAGCACTGTATCTTCTCCCCAATACAGGGCACAGCCGAGCGGCAGTCCCAGGACGGCAGCATTCAATAAGGCTATCCGTCCCAGAAGAAACAGATAGAGCCGCATATTCATACTCAGTCCCTGCCTTTAAAATATTTCATGACTTTTTTCGAATGTTCTGTCTGGATGAACAAAATCGTCCGGTCGCCCGCCTGCAGTATTGAACTGCCATCTGGTATATGAGCCTGTCCGTCACGAACGTAGGCACAGACCAGACACTCCCGTGGCAGCCGGACATCCATCAGGCGCTGTCCTGCTACAGGCGCACCTTCCTGGACGATGACTTCTACGGCTTCCGCCTTGGCCCCTTCCAGAAGAGAGACGGACACGACGCCGCCGCGGCGGGCAAAAGCCAGTACTTCACTGGCGGACAGGAGCCGCGCCGAAAGGACAATATCGACGCCGACTTTCTGCATGAGATCGACGTATTCGATGCGGGCCACGCGGACAATCGTCTTTTTGGCGCCAAAATGCTTGGCAATGAGGGCCAGCATGAGATTTAGTTTGTCATCGTCAGTCACGCAGATGACTACATCGGCATCGGCAACGCCTTCCTGGATGAGCAGGTCGATATCCGTGCCATCCCCGCAGATGGCAATGCCTTCGTCCAGCTTATCTGCCACCATGCGGCACCGTTCCCGGTCCTGTTCGATGACCTTGACCCGGACACCCTGTTTATCCATCATGGGAGCCAGGAAACGGCCCGTCCGTCCGGCACCGATGATCATAGCCCGTTCGACTTTCTTCGTGCCGCTGGGAATGAAATTTTCACTGAATTTTTCAATGGCCTTGGGGTCCCCGATAAAATAGGCATTGTCGTGAGGCAGGAGGCAGTCATCGCCATGAGGGATAATCATGCGGTGATCGCGGAATATCATCCCCGCCAGGATGGACTTGGGCATCTGCAGATCTTTCAGGGGCACATTGGCCAGGTGGGAATGACGGCGCACCTTCGTTTCAAAGAGCCGGACCTTGCCATTGGCAAAGTCTTCGACATCGAGAGCGGCCGGCATCATGAGGATGCGGTCGATTTCACGGGCCGTAATCAATTCCGGGTTCAGCATGAGATCGATATCAAAATTTTCTTTCAGATAATCCTGGGCTTCCGACATGAACTGCATATCACGGATGCGGGCGGCCGTATAGCGTATGCCGTGTTTTTTTGCAAGAATACAGGAAACCATGTTGACTTCATCGATGGCCGTTACGGCGACGAGAATGTCCGAATTGCGGATATCCGGATCGTTCATGGTAATAGGGCTGGCGCCATTGGCCAGGATCGTCAGCACGTCGAGATTGTTTTTGACGGCTTCCAGCCGTTCTTCATTCTGATCGACGACGACGACGTCATATTGTTCATTAGATAACAGCTCGGCAATACTGTACCCCAGCTTACCGGCTCCGATTATTACAATACGCAAGATATGTCCCTCCCTTGATATTTGTATAGTATAGCATACCTCGCTGAATAAAGACAGCTTTCCCCCTTTCTCTATCTTTTTCTCTGACAATATGATAAAATGAGTTGTTTGTTATAGATTTTTTCCATCATTTCCTGCAAAAAGAGGTTTCATAATGGCCAATAAATTCGTATCAGGTACGCTGATCCTGACCCTTTCCGGTTTTGTCGTCAAGGCGATCGGCAGTATCAACTGGATCATCCTTTCCCGTATCCTTGGGGGCGAAGGTATCGGTATTTACCAGATGGCATTCCCTATTTATCTGCTCGCACTGGAAATATCCAGTGCCGGCATCCCCATCGCCATTTCCATCATCACCGCCGAAAAAGCGGCCCGTGAGGACTATAACGGCGCCCAGCGCATCTTTCGCGTTTCCCTGACTATGCTCTGTTCGACGGCTCTGTTTCTCAGCGTCCTCGTCTTCTTCGGCTCGCGGTTCCTCATCGATTATCACATCATCCGTGAAAGCCGTGCCTATTATTCACTCATCGCCCTGGCTCCGGCCATCTTCTTTACGACCATCATTGCCGGCTACCGCGGATATCTCCAGGGCTGGCAGCAGATGACACCGACGGCATTATCGCAGATTGTCGAACAGCTCGTCCGCGTCGTAGTCATGCTCGGTTTTGCCGCACTGCTGCTTCCCTACGGGCTCGATTATGCCGCCGGCGGTGCCAGTCTCGGTGCCGGTGCCGGCGGGGTAGCTGCCTGGCTGGTGCTTATCTATTACTATCATAAACTGAAGCGCCATCTGCCAACAGACGGCCCCGTCTTTCCCAAAGAAAGCATCCGCCACATCCTGAAGCGGCTTATCGTCCTGGCCGTTCCCATTTCCCTGGCCAGCATCATGCTCCCGGTCGTCTCCAACCTGGACCTTTTAATCGTACCGCGCCGTCTGGAAGTAGCCGGATACCCGACCCATCAGGCAACGGAATTATTCGGGTACCTCACGGGCATGTCCGTACCGCTCATCAATCTGGCTACGATTCTCACGGCGGCCATGGCCATGAGTCTCGTACCGGCCATCAGCCACAGCTTCACTCTCGGCGATACGAAGGAAATTTACAATAAAACGTCTGGCGCCATGCGCATCGCCCTCCTGGTCACCATCCCCTTTTCGGTCATGCTCTACGTGCTGGCCGAACCGGTCGTTACCTTTATCTACAATGCTCCGGCCGCGACCGACGCTACCCGGGCCGTTGCCATCGCCATTTGTTTTCTGGGGCTTCATCAGATTACGACGGCCATCCTGCAGGGCCTCAAAAAGCCAAAAATCCCGGTTATCAATATGGGAGTCGCCTGCCTGGTCAAAGTGGCCTGCAACTGGTTCCTGGTTGCCATTCCGGCTCTGGGCATCACCGGTGCTTCTTACGCTACCGTCGCCGATATCGGCGTAGCCGCTGCCCTGAATCTGGTCTTCATCTATCGCAAGACCGGTTATATCATCGATGTGAAAACAGTCGTGCGCAACGTCGTCTGCGCCGCTATCATGGGCGTTGCCATGTATTTTCTCTACGGTGCCATCGGGCATATCGGTCTGTTCCTCAGCCTTGCGGCCACGACCGTCGTCGGATCTGCCATCTACATCGGCCTCATGGCCGTATCGGGCGGCGTCACCCGTGCCGACGCCCAGCGGCTGCCGTTTTTTGGCCGTTTCTTCTGATTTCTCATGACCTGTACCATCCAAGAGCCCTCATAGAGCGGCTCTTTTTTTGTATATGCATGAGATGCATTTACCGGTAAAATATGGTACTATAATAGGTAATTGAAATCTAACCCATGTACCAGGGAGGTTTATCTCATGCTGAAAATAGCACTCGCCCAGCTGAACGTCCATCCCGGTGACCCGCGACGGAACGTACAGTCTATGGAACGCTGCATATCCCAGGCAAAAGAGCAGCACTGCCACATCATCGTATTTCCGGAATTGTCGATTCCGGGATATCTCATCGGAGATATTTGGGACCAGCCGGATTATATCCGGGAATGTGTCCGCTTCGGGGAACGGATCCGTGCCCTGTCCGATAGGATCACCATTTTCTTCGGCAATGTCGCCTGCGATGAAACCCGTCTCAATCCCGATGGACGGCAGCGTAAATATAACGCATTGTTTGTAGCGCAGAATGGCCAATTCATCGGTCCGGAACGGTCCCCCTACCCTTACTACATCAAGACACTGATGCCTAATTACCGCGAGTTCAGCGACACCCGGTATTTTACCTCACTACTGCAGGTGTCCCAGGAACGGCACCTCTTCCCGGAAGATTTGATTTCACCAATTACCCTGACCTTCTCCGGCGGTCAGACGCTCCGGGTCGGTCCGCTCATCTGTGAAGACAGCTGGGATGATAACTACCCCTTCAAACCCATGCAGTATCTCCACGACAACTATCCTCTGGATGTATTCATCAATATTTCTAATTCTCCTTTTACCCTCGGCAAGACCCAGCGCCGTCACCGTCTGTTCGGCAAATCCATCGGCCAGTTCAACGTACCGGCCCTGTATGTCAATTGCACGGGCATCCAGAATAACGGCAAAAATATCTATACCTTCGACGGGGCCAGCGGGGCCTATGGCAAAGACGGATCCCTCCATTATGAATGCCCCCTCTTTCATGAAGAACTGGCAATTCTCGATTTCGACGAAACGTCTCATACGTTCGTCAGCCCGCAGAAGCAGAACCCTCAGGAAGAAGAAGTGGCCGACATCTGTCACAGCCTTCAGTACGGCATCCGGTCTTTCATGGAAAATGCCGGCCTCAGCAAGGTCGTACTCGGCGTCTCCGGTGGCATCGATTCGGCAGTCAATGCCGCCTTATACGCTTCCATTCTCCCCAAAGAAAATATTCTCCTCGTCAACATGCCCAGTGTCTACAACTCGTCTATGACCAAAGACCTGGCACAGCAGCTGGCAGATCATATCGGCTGCTACTACACAGTCATACCCGTCCAGGACAGTCTGGAACTGACGCGGAAACAATTCCGGGAAGCACCACTCCTGCAGAATGGCGAAGAAAAAGGCCATCTGGCACTCACCAGTTTCATCGAAGAAAATATCCAGGCCCGGGACCGTTCCAGCCGTATCCTGGCGGCGGCAGCGGCGGCTTTCGGCGGTGTCTTTACGTGCAACGCCAATAAAGCCGAATCATCTGTCGGCTATGCGACACTCTATGGCGACCATGCCGGTTTCCTGGCCGCAACAGCCGATTTATGGAAACATCAGGTTTATGCACTCGCCCGGTATCTGAATGATGTCGTATTCCAGCGGGAAGTCGTTCCCCAGGGCAGTATCGATATCGTTCCCAGTGCGGAATTATCGGCCAGCCAGGACATCACCAAAGGCCAGGGGGACCCCATCGTCTATCCCTATCACGATTACCTGTTCCGCGCCATGGTCGAACGGTGGCAGCGGGTCACACCGGAAACCATCCTCACCTGGTATGCCGAAGGGACACTGGAAAAGCAGATTGGCTGCTCCGTCAACGTCCGGGATGTCTTCCCTACGGCCAAAGCCTTTATCGACGACCTGGAACGGTGGTGGCGCCTCCTGTCGGGCTTTGCCGTGGCAAAACGGATCCAGAGCCCGCCCGTCCTTTCCATCAGCCGACGATCCTTTGGCTACGATCTGCGGGAAGCCCAGCTGAAACCGTATTACACGACACGATATGAAGAACTGAAACAAACGTTGCTGAACCAGTAACTAAACCGGTACAAAACAAGGGACTGTCTCATGATGACATAAGCCTTCATGAGACAGTCCCTTGCTCTTTATATTTTATAGCAGTCTGTAGTTTTTAGAATTTTTAAATGTTCAGGCAACATCTGAAAACTATAAACTTAAAACTTAAAAAGGAGCTGTCTTCATGGGACAGCTCCTTTTTTACATGGTGTCAGTGAACCTTCACGGAATCATACATCCTGTATCCGTTGTACGCCCTGAGGCTTCTTTTTCGAACGATGCCCAATGTTTTCGACGATGATGAACAGCATCGGGATGAGGAATACACCGAAGATAGTTGCAACGGATGTACCAAAGACGACAGTAATGCCCATGTTGACTCGCGACGCGGCGCCCGCCCCAGTGGCGATGGCCAGGGGGATAGAACCTACGACGAAGGCCAGGGATGTCATGATGATCGGGCGGAGACGGATTTTAGCCGCTTCGATTGCTGCCGATGCGGGATCCATCCCCCGTTCATCGACACGGACTTTCGCGTATTCGATGATCAGGATGGCGTTCTTGGCAGCCAGGCCGATAACGGCGAGGATACCAATCTGGAAGTAAATATTATTCTGCTGATTGAGCAGATAGGCAAATGCAGAAGCCCCGAACAGGCCGGCCGGCACACTGAACAATACAGCAAAAGGTACCTTCCAGCTTTCGTACAAGGCAGCCAGTACCAGGAATACGAAGAGGATAGCCAGACTGAATACATAAACGGTCTTATTTCCTGCTTCGATTTCTTCACGGCTCATGCCGCTCCATTCGTAGGCATAACCTTCACCGAGCGTATCCTGGGCGATTTCTTTCAATGCATTCAGGGCATCACCAGAACTGTAGCCATTGGCCGGTGCCCCCTGAACAGTAATGGAAGGATAATCATTGAAGCGGTTGATAATAGAAGCAGAACCGATAGGCTTGGGCCGGACAAAATTAGATACCGGTATGAGCTCTCCACTGCTGTTCTTGACATAGAGATGTTTATTGGCATCAATAGACTGGCGGAACTCCGGCGCCGCCTGAATGACGACTTTAAAGTTACGGCCAAAAATGGTGAAATCATTGACCTGATAGGAACCATAGAAGGATTGCAGCGTCGTATACAAATCACTCAGCGATACTCCTTCCCGTGCTACCTTGTCGCGGTCAATATCCAGCTGATAGCCCGGAGTATCGGCAGCAAAGGCCGTATAGACAGAACCGATTTCCGGACGCTGACGGGCAGCGGCGATAAATTTCTGCGTCGTCGCATTCAAATCCGATGTGCCATGACCACCACGGTCTTCAATGACAATGCTGAAGCCGGACGATGTACCCATGCCATCAATAGGAGGCGGATTCAAGGCCATGACCTGTGCCTGAGGAATCTGGTTGCCAAACATCATCGTTTTACCTACCAGCGCATCGACAGACAAATCTTTCGTCTTACGCTGCGACCAGTCATCCATACCCAGGAAAATAGTCATACCATTCGGTTTGGCACCACCAGCCAGGATACTGAAACCGGTAACATTCATGACGCCCTTGACAGCCGGCTGACTTTGAAGCCATTGTGTCATCTTTGTCGTCAATTTCTTGGTTTCTACCTGCGATGTCCCTTCCGGGAGTGTGGCGTTAACCATGACGAACCCATTATCTTCAGAAGGAACAAATCCCGTAGGCATAACCCTGAAAACAACCCCAGTCAGGCAGCAAAGGAGAAGAAGGAACGCCACGACCCATTTCAGATGGAGCTGGAGATGAGCCAGGCGGATGCCATACCAGTCGATGAGGCGGTCAAAGGCCAGGTTGAATTTCTGGAAGAACTTATAAATGCCCTTCGGGTTGTCATTGGGCTTGTGTATATTCAGGATAGAAGCGCACATGGCCGGCGTCAGCGTCAGGGCGACGAAGGCCGAAATGGCGACGGAAATGGCGATGGTAAAGGCGAACTGCCGGTACAAAATACCACTCATGCCGCTCAGGAAACCGACCGGTATGAATACCGATGCCAGTACACAGGCAACGCCGATAACCGGGTTCTGTACATTGCGCATGGCGATGATCGTCGCCTCCCGTGGCCCCTTGGCATTATACTTGATTTCGTATTCGACGGCTTCGATGACGACGATGGCATCATCGACGAGCAGGCCGATAGCCAGGACCATGGCAAACAGGGTCAGTGTGTTGATGGAGAAATCGAGCACTTTGAAGCTGGCAAAGGTCCCCAGCAGAGATACCGGCACGGCAATAAGCGGAATGAGCGTCGAGCGGCCGCTCTGAAGGAACAGATATACGATGAACGCAACGAGAAGCAGCGCTTCCACGAACGTTTCAATAACTTCTTTAATAGAGGCCCGTACAAACTGTGTACTATCATAGACTACACTGTAATCCATGTCATTCGGGAAAGACTGCTTGGCCTTTTCCAATACTTTTCGTACGCCATCGACAGTCTGCATGGCGTTGGCATCGGATGTCAGGCTGACCATGAACCCTGCCGAATTCTGGCCATTATAAGAGCTGGTGACATTATAATCTTTATTGCCAAGATTGACACTGGCAATGTCGCCTATGCGGATCATAGATCCGTCACTGTTAGTGCGGACAATAATATTCTTAAACTGTTCCGCTGTCTGAAGGCGGCCGTCTGTACGCATACTGTACTGATACGTCTGGCTATCTGGCGTAGGCTGTGACCCTACTGTACCGACAGCAGCCTGCGTATTCTGCGATTTAATCGCCGCCATGACTTCGGTCGGCGTTACTTTTAAAATGCTCATTTTCATCGGATTGAGCCAGATACGCATGGCATAGTCCGATCCGAATTCCTGTACGTTACCGACACCAGACACGGATTTTAATTCATCCATGAAGTACTGGGTCGCATAGTTTTTCAAAAACGTTGCATCATACGTGCCACTAGGAGATACGAGCGCAAAAACCATAGCGGTCGAACTCGTTGACTTCTGTACAGTTACCCCCGTCTGCGTTACTTCCGACGGCAGGGTGGACTGAATCTGACTGATACGGTTCTGGGTATTGACCATGTCCATATCATCATTCGTGCCCGTTTTAAACTGGGCCGTCATGGAATACCGGCCATCATCGTTACTGGAGCTGGAAATATAATCGAGCCCGTCAACACCGGTCATCTGACGTTCGATGACGCTGGCTACGGTCGTCCCGATGACTTCCGAGTTAGCCCCGACATATGTCGCCGATACACTGATCTGCGGCGGCGTTACTTTTGGATATTTTGCTATCGGCAATGTCAGCAGAGACAACAGCCCCAGAATGGAGATGACCAGCGAAATGACGATGGCAAAAATAGGCCTGTCTATAAAAAACTTAGATATCACTGTGCTGCCTCCTATTTGGATGTACTATCCGTCGTCGTATCAGAACTGCTTTCAATATCCGTCTTTGTCAGCAGATGCTGATCCAGCGTTGCTCCTTTGGCTTTCTGATACCCGTCGACGATGACTGTATCCCCGTCGGACAGACCGTCGGTGATAATCCAGAATTTTCCGACTTTCTGCCCCGGCGTAACTTCTTTCGTCTGAGCCTTTCCGTCGCTGTCGATAATGGAAATGTAATATTTACCCAATGTCTGCTGTACGGCACGCTGCGGTACAGCCAAAGCATTCCGCTGTACCTGGGTATCGGAAACTACCGTCGCATACAATCCGGGAATGAGCAAATTATCTGGATTGTCGAATACTGCCTTTACGATAATCGAGCCGGAATTGCCATCCATGCCATGGTTGACCTGGACGACACGGCCTTCATAGGGATAGGTAGATCCGTCGCTGAGGCGCAGGAGCAGGTGATCGCCCCAGCTGCCGGCTCCGGTCTGTTTCGTCATCTGCAGGTATTCCGATTCGCTGATGGAAAATTCGACAAACACGGGATTAGTGGAGGAAATCGTGACCAGTGCGGTAGAACCGGCCGTCGCAAAGGTACCGATAGGTACATCATCGACATTCAGTTTGCCCGAAAATGGTGCATAGACGATGGTATCATCGACGTTGTCCTGGGCGGCATCGACCTGGGCGGCATTGGCTTCTACGACAGCCTGCTGCTGGGCCGTAGCCGCTTCCTGATCGGTGACGATCTGCTGGGCCACGGCATCCTGGCTGGCCAGTGTCTGATAACGGCGCAGGTTCAGTTCCTGATTGGCCAGATTGGCCGCGGCCTGGGCCTGATTGGCCTTGGCCTGAGCCAGAGCCGCATCATAGGTACGGCTGTCCAGACGGAACAAAGCCTGGCCGGCCGTTACTTCCTGACCGCCCTGGACATATTTTTCCACTACCCGGCCGGAAATCTTCGGCCGTACGGGAACTTTATCCGTTGCCGTCACGGTGCCGCTGTATTCTGCTTTGACAGGCGTATCTTCCGCCTGCACCTTGTACGTATTGACGGCGACAGCACCTTTCTGCGCCCCCTGCTGGGCTCCGCAGCCTGTCAATAAGGCCGCAACAGTCAGAGCCGTTACGCCCAGTTTAAATAAATCACCCTTCTTTATCATGCAATGTAAGCCCCCTGTCTTTTTTTATTCCATATAAAATGATACGGATACATTTTTCCATATATTCTGGAAAAGAATAGTC
>NZ_DGRS01000075.1:35113-44162 GCF_002391155.1 Megasphaera sp. UBA4382
CCTGCCAGTCCCGTTCAGAATAGGTCTGCATGGTAGCGCAGATTTCCGGCATTTTCGTAAAAATCTCCTTGGCTTTACGCACAGAAAATACCTTGCCGCTGGCATTGACATTAAAATACTCCACCAGTTTCTCTTCTGCCGTAAGATCCGGATCCTGCAACAATTTCACATGGCGGGTATATATTTCATCCATCAGTGAATATAATGCTTCTATAATCATTTCCTGCTTGGACGAGAAATGCTCATACAAAGTCCGTTTGCTGATACGGAGACGACGGGCCAGATCATCCATATGGAAATTTGGGCCATGCAGGCGCAATTCGTCTACCGCCGCCTGTAAAATCTGTTCACGGATATCTTTATTCATGCACTCACCCTATCCATCCTCCACTTCAAAAAGGACTGTGTCTGAAAAAATAACAACAAAAAACTCAAATAGAAAACTCAGTACCAATTTATAGTTTAATATACGGGACTGCATTAGTCAATGAAAATCTACAGTCCCGCAGGAATTTGTTTCGTTTTAGAACTATCTATTCTGTTATCGTTTCAGCATGTCTTCGACCATCCGTTTCAGCGGAATGATTTTGAGGAAGACAGCCCCGCAGATGGCACCGATGAATGTGTTAGGCAGGAAGGCGACGACAAAAAACCAGAGGGCAACGGCTTTGGAATCGAGGATGAAGGCGGCCAGAGGGTAGGCAACCAGTCCGCCCAGTATGCCCGTACCAAAAATTTCCCCGACGACGGCGCCCCAGATGGACCCGGTCTTCTTATACAAAATCCCCGAAAGGCAGGCGCCGATCATGCTGCCCGGATAAGCCAGAATGGTGCCGACTCCCAGGGCGATGCGGATAGAAGAAATACAGAAAGCACCGGCAACCGAATAGCGCCATCCCAGCAGAACGGCCAGGAGGACATTAATCAAATGCTGCAGGGGAAATACACGGGCGCCCCCAAACGGGAACGATACAAGAGGGGCCAGGAGAACGCCGAGAGCAATAAAAATAGCTGTAAAGGTGAGTTTCTTCAAGTATACATTTTGATTATTCATCGTAATTCAGGACCTTTCCACAGGTAAGATATGTTTCTGTTTGCAACTGGTATAACGCATCGATAAGATGCAGGTGAAACGTACCCGGCCCCTGGGACAGGCGGGCTGCTGTTTCCCCGGCAATTCCCATGGAGAGGATACCGCTTACAGCCGCCGTAAACGGGCCGGACACGGCTGCAAAGGACGCGATGAGCGATGTCGTCATACAGCCCGTTCCTGTCACATAGGTCAGGAGAGGCGTCCCATTTCCCAGGAGGACGCTGCGCCGGCCATCGGATACGGCATCAACCGGGCCAGTAATGGCCACTGTCGTTTTCAGCAGCCGCGCCAGATGGCGGACTTTTTCTATGGTCATGACTTCCCTGTCATGACTGTCCACGCCGGGATTGATACCGCTTCTTCCTGCAGCGAGGCACATCATTTCGCTCATATTGCCCCGGATAACGGCAAGGGGCAGCCGTGCTGCCAGCTGCAGTGCGCCCTGCGTCCGGTACGTCGTACCACCGGCACCTACGGGATCCAGCACGATGGGGACATCCTTCTCTGCTGCCGCTTTGCCGGCCCGTTCCATCGCATCTATCGTCCAGGGCTGAAGCGTTCCCATATTGAGGACCAGCGACGAAGCAGCTCCGGCCAATTCTCCTACTTCAGCGGGAGCCCAGGTCATGGTCGGCGATGCCCCTATGGCAAGAGTCGCATTGGCACAATCATTGATGGTGACGACATTAGTTATATGATGGACGAGAGGGCGTTTCTGCCGCAACCGCTGCAGCGCCTCTCCCGCTTCCTGTAATACATTCATGATATGTCCTCTCAGATATGGATTTTCATAATGATTTTACGGACGGGACCGCACAGCCCGTGAGGAGCACACAACGGGCGGTGGCCGTCGCCGGGAAGAAAGATAGCAAAGGTACCCGGTGTCATGAGGACCTGCGTATCATCTTCATAAGAACCGTCGTAGAACCAGATGTCATCATCGGGCCGTGCTTCTACGACCTTGCCCGAGTGGCACAGAGGCTGCCAGCCGATGTATTCTCTCCCGGCCAGTACCATCTGGATATCGATGTAAGACCGGTGCGCTTCTATCTTACGTGCCGACGCGTTTTCCGTCATGACTTCATCGATATTGAAGAAATTCGCTCCCGGAAGTTCATGCCGTCCCGGTTTGAGCAATGACGTATGAAGGGAGGCCAGTTCTTTGATCCAGGGCCGCAGCCATTCCGGCAGTGCCTGTACTTCCGTCTCCCATTGCCTGATATTTCCTGCATACATGAAAATCCCACCCTTCCAGAATTAATCCTCTTCTTGTTCTCTCTTTTCTACATTGCGGTCAAAGAGGGCATCGGCAAACTGGGCCGCATCAAAGGGGCGCAGGTCATCGACGCCTTCACCGACGCCGACCCAGCGCACAGGTACGCCCAGTTCCCGTTTGACCGATAAAATGACACCGCCCTTGGCCGTGCCATCCAACTTGGTGAGAACGACGCCCGTAAGCGGTACGACATCGCCGAACAACTTGGCCTGGCTGACCGCATTCTGCCCGGTCGTCGCATCGAGGACCAGCAGCGTTTCCTGCGGTGCCCCTTCGATATTGCGGGAGGCCACGCGGGCCATTTTCCGCAATTCTTCCATGAGGTTGGATTTCGTCTGCAGACGGCCGGCCGTATCGACGAGGAGGATATCCGTATGATGAGCCTTGGCCGACGCCGTCGCATCGAAGACGACTGCCGCCGCATCGGCTCCTTCCTGATGCTTCACGATAGGGACGCCCGTGCGGTCCGCCCAGATAGTGAGCTGTTCTGCCGCCGCTGCCCGGAAGGTGTCGCCTGCGGCCAGCATGACCGATTTGCCCTGCTGGGTATAGTATTTGGCCAGCTTGCCAATCGTCGTTGTCTTGCCGACGCCATTGACGCCGACGATAAAGATGACATCGGTCGTACCGGTGCAATCCGGTACGGGGTCGTTATTTTCTTCCAAAAGGGCTACGATGCACTTTTCCAGGTAAGGAATGACATCATCGCCATTCTGGATTTCCCGGCTCTTTACGCCGCTGCGGATCTGGTCGAGAAGATATTCCGTCGTTTCCACTCCTATATCGCCGGTGAGCATGACTGCTTCCAGATCATCGTACATCTCGTCATCAATTTTGGCATACCCGCGTACGACGGTCTCGATGTTCTTAATGAGCGAGCCTTTCGTTTTTTCCAATCCCTTGCGTAATCTTGAAAAAAATCCCATAATTAACTTCCTTTCTCTATCATATCGTCTACTTTAACGGTAAGCAGGCGGGATACGCCTTTTTCTTCCATGGTCACGCCCTGGAGCGTATTGGCTGCCTCCATCGTCTTGCGCCGGTGGGTGATGACGATGAACTGGGTCGTGCCACTATAATTCTTCATATACCTGGCCATGCGGATGACATTGGCTTCATCGAGGGCTGCATCAACTTCGTCAAACAGCACGAATGGTGCCGGATGGTAGGCCAGGAATGCCAGCAGCAGGGCAATGACGGTCAGCGCCCGTTCACCGCCGGAAAGGAGCGTCAGTGGCTGCTGCTTCTTTCCCGGCGGCTGAATGAGGATGGACACGCCGGACTGCAGAACATCCTGGCTGCCGGTCAGGGAAATATGGGCCGTGCCCCCGCCGAAAAGCTGGCTGAATATGCGCTGGAAATGACGGGCAATCTCAGCAAAAGCCTGGCTGAACTGACTGGACATGGCCTGGTCGATTTCTGCCACGACGATTTGCAGCCGTTTCCGCGATTCCAGCAGGTCATCGCACTGGCGATGGTAAAAGTCCCGTTTATCTACGGCGTTCTGATATTCCGTATCGGCATTGGGATTGATTTGTCCCAAGCCGGCAATCTGCTGACGCAAACGCGATACGCGTTCATTCAATTCGCGGAGAGAGCCTTCGCGGCGCCGTTTCATCGCCTCTTCC
Source organism: Megasphaera sp. UBA4382 (assembly GCF_002391155.1). Classification (NCBI taxonomy): domain Bacteria; kingdom Bacillati; phylum Bacillota; class Negativicutes; order Veillonellales; family Veillonellaceae; genus Megasphaera; species Megasphaera sp. UBA4382. Next base: position 39,111 of record NZ_DGRS01000075.1, read on the forward strand.
CGGCTCAGTCCCTGCCGGGCCAGGTGTTCTTCTCCCCGTTCAATCTCGCCACGGTACTTTTCCTGTTGCACTTCTGCCGCATGGACGCGCTGATTCCACTGTTCCTGTTCGTCCCTAAAGTCGTCTATCTGCTGTTCCAGCTCCCGGCTCTTCTCAAAATCGGCTTCCCGTGAAGCATAAAAGGCCTTTTTTTTCTCATCCTTGGCCTTCGTTTCTTTTTCTTTTTCCCGGATATGCGTTGTCAGGTCCTGCAGCAGCTGCCGCGTTTCGTCCTGACGCCGCCCGATGGATGCCAGCCGGTCTGCCGCTTCTTTCGATGCATCGGCGGCCTGCCGGGACAATTCTTCGTGCTGGCGGATCTGCTCTTCCAGATGACGGATCTGTTCTTCCAGGGTAGCCAGCGCTACCTGCCGGTCGGTCAGGGCATGACGGCACTGTTCCAGTTCGTCCTGTGCCCGCTGCTGTTCTTCTTCCAGTACTTTCGTATCGGCCGGCTTTTCGTCCATCCAGTCTGCGTACGTTTCTTCTTTCTGTACCAGCTCTGCCTGGATGTCCGACCGGGCTGCATACAGCTTCTGCAAGGTCTGTCCGGCTTCACGGGCCCGTTCCCGGGCCTGTTGTTCTTCCCGTTCCATGCTCTGCAGGCTAAGCTGCAGTTTCTGCTGCTCCATATCGGCCTGCCGGCAGGTCTGCTGCTGCCGGGATGCGGCCTTGTCTGCTTCGCCGGCCGCGCGGCGCAGGTCATTTCCCCTTTGGACCAGTTCCTGCAGCTTTTTCTCCGCTGCCGCCGCTTCCTGCTTCAAATCCTGCAGGGCCGCCCGCCGGCTGATGAGGGATCCTTCCCGGTTTTTTACGCTGCCGCCAGTCAGTGAGCCCCCGGCATTGAACAACGTCCCATCAAGGCAGACGATACGCAGCCGGTGCTGGTATGCCCGGGCTGCGGCAGAGGCGGCATCGGCCGTTTCTGCTACGAGCGTCTTATGGAGGAGAGACGAAAAAACAGGCTTGTACTTGTCGTCATACTGTATCAGATCGTCGGCAAAGCCGATAATGCCTGCCATGGCAGAAGCCGCTTCTTCGTCACGGGTCCGGCTGCGGGGCCGCACCGTATCCAGCGGCAGGAAGGTCGTCCGGCCGGCATGGCGTTCTTTCAAATAGGAAATAGCCTGCCGGGCCGTCCGTTCATCGTCGGTCACCACGTGTTGGGATGCTCCGCCCAGGGCGATGTCCAGGGCCGTCGCGTAAGCTGCCGGTATGGTACACAATTCGCCGACGACGCCACAGATACGCGGCCGCCACGGAAGCTGTGCCAGTAATACGGCTTTTACGGCACGGCCCAGTCCTTCATGTTCCTGTTCCATGCTTTCCAGCACGCGGATGCGCTGGGAAAGGGCCGCCGTCTTTCCCTGCAGGCTGCGGTACACCTGTTCTGCCTTCCGGAGCTGCTCATTGGCCTCCTGCTGCTTTGCTTCCCACGTCTTACAAAGAGCGGACGAAGACTGGAACTGCTGTCTGGCCTGTTCCAGATCATCCCTGACCTGTTGCACGGCACCGGCCATGCGGGATGCAGCCTGTTCCTGATCCGTCTTCGCCTGTTCCAGTCCGCCGGCCTGACTGCGGTTCTCTTCCAGGCGGCGGCGCAAATCTTCCATATCCCGTGTCAGGACGAATACATCCTGCTGCCTCCGGGCACTCTCTGTCTGCACCTGTGCCAGGGCATCGGCAGTTTTGCAGGCTTTTTCCCCGGCCTGGCGGAACAGTTCCTCTGTCAGGGAAAGGCCCTGACGGGCTGCATCCCGTTCCTGTTTTTTCCCTTCCAGCTGACTTGTATAGGCGGCCTTTTGTTCCTTGATCTGCCCTTCCTTTTTTTCCGCTGCCTGGACATCCTGCCCGGCCTGGCGGAACGATTCGGCCAGCTCCTGCTGGCGGCTGGAAAAGGCTTCGTGCCGGCTCTTCATGCTGTCCAGTTCATTGTGGACGGCCAGGGTCTCTTCATCGAGGCGCTGCAGGGCCGAATTTTCTTTTTCCATGCGCGTCACCAGCTGCTTCCGCAGGGCTGCCGCCTGTTCCAGTTTTGCCGTGACTGTATCCCGTTCCTGCTGAGCCGTGATGCGGTTATTTTCCGCTTTGGAAAGAAGTCGTTCGGCGTTGCGCAATTCCTGCAGGGCCAGCGTACCTTCATAGGCCAGCCGTTCGCCGTCCAGTTCCCGGAACGTCTGCAGCCGCTGTGCCTGTTCTTTCATCGGTTCCAGCTGGTCTTCCAATACACTCATCATATCGTGGATGCGTTCGAGGTTATGTTCCGTTTCTTCTATCTTGCGCAACCCGTCCTGTTTGCGGCTTTTATAGCGGCTGATACCAGCCACTTCTTCGAAGATGATCCGCCGTTCTTCCGGCTTGCTGTTCAGGATGCGGTCTACCCGGTTCTGGCCGATGACGGCCATCGAATCCTGGCCGATGCCCGTATCGGCAAAGAGGAGATGAATATCCTTGAGACGGCACGGCCGCTTATTAATGAAAAATTCACTTTCACCGGAACGAAATATGCGTCGTGTCACGACGACTTCCGTAAATTCGACGTCGAGCTGATGGTCGCTGTTGTCGAAATACAAAGATACTTCGGCCGCACCCTGGGGACGCCGCTTTTCCGTACCGGAAAAGATAATATCTTCCGACTTCTGGCCGCGCAGCTGGCGGACGTTCTGTTCGCCCATGACCCAGCGGATGGCATCAGAAATATTGCTCTTGCCGCTGCCGTTCGGCCCGACAATAGCCGTGATGCCTTTATCAAATGTCAGTGTTGTCTTATCTGCGAACGATTTAAATCCCCGCAGCTCCATCTTTAGTAATTGCATAGGCTGCCAACTTTCCCATCCAGATATCCCTATGGATAGGAGTCTGTCGTCATACCCATAGTCTTTCTGCTGTAATAAACATATTCTATCATACCATAGATATGTGAAAACACCAATATAGGAGTGGAAAAGAATGAGTAATAAAAAAACCGCAACAAATGACTCTATCATGCCATTTGTTACAGTTTTTTCTCAGCCGATGAAATGATAATAAATCATCGGTATGAACAAGGCCGGGAGGAAATCAGCAATTTTCAACTTTGTCGTGCCGAACATGTTGAGGGCTATCCCGAGGATCATGATGCCGCCTACGGCATTGAGCTCCCGGATGACATCGGCCGTCATGAGCGGCAGAAAGAGTGTTGCCAGCACGTAGAACAATCCCTGGTACACCAGGACGACGAGTCCCACCGGCACGATTCCCAAGCCGTATATGGTCGCAAAGATAAAAGCCGACGTAAAATCGAGGACGCTCTTAAAATACAACAGTTCATTATTACCGAGAGCCGCCTGGACCGGACCCAGGATTGCCATGGCACCGATGACCTGCATGGAAGACAAGGTGACAAATCCCTTGACGAAATTCGATTCATTGCCTGCACGGAGCCGTTTTCTCAGAAATTCCCCGAACTGCTGCATATGGTCCTCTATATGCAGCGCCGTCCCAACCAGCGTACCTACGATCATACTGGCCAGTACGAGGATGAGATTCTGCGTCGCTACGGCAGCCTGTATCCCCATAACGGCGACACACAGAGAAATGACGCCGAAAATGGCCTGCGTATAATGCTGGGGAATCCCCCGTTTCAGAAAAAATCCAATAAGCGCTCCCAAAGAAGTCATACAACCATTGAGTATGACAGCCAACATAATCCATTCCCCCATATCATAGAAAATAAAGCCATTTTATTATAGCAAATTCCCCTATTCCCCGCCACCATTACCTTGCCAGAGGCAGGCAGCTGCGATTTTACCGGATCCTTACATTTAATATGGCCTTTTCTCTTGACGAATAAGTAAATTATGATTATATTGTAGTTTGGACTTACAATACATACAAAGGGAAAGGGGCTGCCATCATGATTCAAGTCTATAAACACAATAATGGCCATCTGGAAGACAATATTTCTCTCGCCTCTGCTGAGAAAGGCTCCTGGATACATGTAGTCAACCCCGATTCAGAAGATCTCCAGCTCGTTTCCATGGTAACGGAAATTCCGACGGACGTCCTCAAGACTTCCCTGGATACGGAAGAACGGTCTCACGTGGAACTGGAAGACAATTATATCTTCATCGTCATCAACATTCCTATCATCCTGGAAACAGACAGCTATGATACACTGCCGCTGGGCATCTTCATCACGCCGGACTTCATCATTACCCTGTGCATTCAGGAAACGGAAGTCATGCGCACCTTCACGGAAAACAAATATCCCCTGTTTTATACATTCAAAAAAACGCGCTTTCTCTTCCAGATTCTGTACCGCACGGCGACGCTCTTCCTGCGGTATTTGCAGCAGATCAACCACCGGACCGATGACATCGAAAAAGACCTGCGCCATTCCATGCAGAATAAAGAATTCTTCCTGCTGCTGGAATTACAGAAATCACTGACTTACTTCACATCGGCCCTGCGAGGCAACGGCATCGTCATGGAAAAACTCATGCGCCTGCGCCGTAACACGGCCCTGCATCATCTGCTCAAGATGTACGAAGAAGACGAAGACCTCCTGGAAGACGTCATCATCGAAAACAAACAGGCTATCGAAATGGTCGAAATGTACTCCAACATCCTCATGAACATGTCCGATACTTTCGCATCGATCATATCCAACAATCTCAACATTGTCATGAAATTTCTCGCCTCGATTACGATCATCCTGGCCGTGCCGACAATCATCTTCAGCCTCTGGGGTATGAACGTTCCCGTTCCCTGGGCCGAAGACCCCTTGGGCTTCCCTATCATCATCGCCATTGCCGTCCTCTGCTCCGGTGCTGCCGTCGCCCTGCTCTGGCTCAAGCATTTATTTTAAGAAATACAATTTCGCAAAAAGCTGCCCCATCAGGCGGTCAGTCTGCTCATGATATGCTCTCTTCCCGGTAGACAAGTGACACAATACAAGCTTGTTTACCGGGAAGGGAGCATTTTTATGAAAAGGCACAAGTTCAAAGCAAGCGTAAGATAGCGTAAGATAGC
>NZ_DGRS01000016.1:0-14799 GCF_002391155.1 Megasphaera sp. UBA4382
CCTACTGATTACAAGTCAGTTGCTCTACCAATTGAGCTACGTCGGCTTGTTCAACAGAACGTAATTGATTATACAAGAGAATGTTCATCCTGTCAAGTACTTTTTTCAATCATTTCAAACCACTCATTAGCAGTTCTTAGTTCTGACGACTTGATAAGTATATCATGATATCCAATAAAATGCAAGAAATATTTTAATTAATTTATAAAAAAACTACCTGATAATACACAAGGAAACTCCCCGGCACGACACGCTTATCCTACGCAAGAAAAAAACAGCTCTCTGCATGGCATACTGCCTGCAAAGAGCTGTCTATAGTATCTTGCTTATTCTTGATCGTAATCCTGCAAAGCGGCTACATGATGATATCCCTGTCCTTTGCCTTTATTGGCAAAGACGCGCAGGACTTCGCGGGCCGTATCGAGCGAAGTCAGGCAGGGAATTGCCAGTTCGACCGCCATACGGCGCAGATTAAATCCGTCCCGTTCCGGATGTTTGCCAAAGGTCAGCGTATTGACGACTAAATCAATTTTGCCATTGCGGATCAGCGTAGCAATATTGGTACCGCCTTCATGGATCTTCCGGACCACATCGACGGGGAATCCCTGTTCATTGAAATATTTGCCCGTACCGGCAGTGGCTATGATGTGATAGCCCAATTCCTGGAAGCCGCGGGCCAGCTGCAGTGCTTCTGCCTTATCTCGGTCAGCTACCGTAACCAGAATGGTACCACCAGCAGGAATTTTCATCTTAGCGCCATTTACAGCCTTGTATAGTGCTTCAGAATAGGTCTTTCCTATACCCATGACTTCCCCAGTCGACTTCATTTCCGGTCCGAGAGCAATTTCTGCCAGGCCGATCTTACTGAAAGAGAACACAGGAGCTTTAGCCGCAACATGTGGTTTTGCCGGCATGAGTCCACCTTCATATCCCATTTCCTTCAACGTTTCGCCCAGGGCTATGCGGGTGGCCAGTTCGACCATAGGCACATGCGTTACTTTACTCAGGAATGGTACAGTACGGCTGGAGCGGGGATTGACTTCAATGATATACAACTTGCCCTTCGATACGACAAACTGGATATTGACGGCACCTTTTACCTGTAGTTCCAGGGTAATGCGCGTTGTATAATCGACGATCTGGTCAATCATGGCCTTATCCAGATGCTGTGGCGGATATACGGCAATAGAGTCGCCGGAATGGACGCCAGCCCGTTCCACCTGTTCCATGATGCCTGGAATGAAGACATCTTTGCCATCAGAAATCGCATCTACTTCTACTTCCCGGCCGACCATATATTCATCAATCAGGATAGGATGATCCGGAGAGGCGATGACGGCTTCCCGCAGATAACGTTCCAATTCCTTTTCTGTATAGACGATTTCCATAGCCCGGCCTCCCAAGACATACGATGGGCGGACGATGAGAGGAAATTCCAATTCTTTTGATACCTGCATCGCTTCCGTGTCACTCGTCGCGATCCGGCCGTCCGGGCGGGGTATGTTGAGCTTGGCCAGAAGTTCATCGAACCGTTCTCTGTCTTCTGCCCGGTCCATGCCATCGACAGAGGTTCCAAGGACGGTTACGCCCCGTTTAGCCAGTGGAGCTGCCAGATTAATCGCCGTCTGACCACCAAACTGGCAGATGACGCCGACAGGCTTTTCTTTTTCGACGACAGCCATGACATCTTCTACGGTAAGCGGTTCAAAATACAGGCTGTCCGACGTATCGAAATCGGTACTGACTGTTTCCGGATTGTTGTTGATAATGATACTGTTCATCCCGGCTTTGCGCAGGGCCCAGGCTGAATGGACAGAGCAATAATCGAATTCAATCCCCTGTCCGATACGGATAGGGCCCGACCCGAGAACAATGACGCTCTTATCTCCCAGCGGTCTGACTTCATCTTCCGTTGCGTAACAAGAATAATAATACGGTGTTGCAGCTTCAAATTCAGCGGCACACGTATCTACCATCTTGAATGTCGGACGGATATCCAGTTTTTCCCGGAACGCACGGACCTGTTCTTCCGTTTTGCTGGTAAGCTGGGCAATGACCGCATCCGGCATGCTATAGCGTTTAGCCAGGCGGATATTATCTTCCGTCAGATTATTGCGGCGTAGGTTATCTTCCAGATCGACGATATTTTTGATTTTTTTCAGGAACCACATATCGTATCCGGTAATATAATGGATTTTATCAAAGCCGATTCCCAGACGCAGTGCCTGAGCGACGACAAAGATACGTTCATCATCCTGGTTTTTCAACAATTCTGCAATATCGATGAGTGATTTGGATTCCAGTTTCTTCAGGCTCAGATAATTAACGCCGATTTCCAGGGAACGGACAGCCTTGAGCAGTGCTCCTTCAAAGCAGCGGTCCAGCGCCATGACTTCCCCTGTAGCTTTCATCTGCGTTCCCAGCGTGCGGTCAGCCAGAGCAAATTTTTCAAATGGCCAGCGTGGGAATTTGACGACACAGTAATCCAGCGTCGGTTCGAAGCAGGCCGTCGTCTTTCCCGTAACGGCGTTGGTTATCTGGTCCAGAGTCAGTCCTGTAGCCACTTTTGCCGCAACTTTGGCAATGGGATACCCCGTCGCTTTGGAAGCCAGTGCCGATGAACGGCTGACACGGGGATTGACTTCGATGACATAGTACTGGTTGCTGTTGGGATCCAGAGCATACTGTACATTGCAGCCACCTTCGATCTTAAGGCGGCGGATAATGGCCAGAGAAGCCGTACGCAGCATCTGATACTGCAGATCATTCAGGGTCTGGCTCGGAGCCACGACGATAGAATCGCCAGTGTGGATGCCGACCGGATCAATATTTTCCATATTGCAGACGATGATGCAGTTATCTGCTTTATCGCGCATAACTTCGTATTCGATTTCTTTCCACCCGGCTACGGACCGTTCGACGAGAATCTGGTTGATAGGGCTGAGTTTAATCCCCCGCGTCGCTATCATAAACAACTCATCATCATTGTAGGCAATGCCGCCGCCAGTTCCTCCCAGTGTGAAAGCAGGTCGTACAATGATCGGATAGCCGATTTTTTCAGCAAACGCCATAGCCGACGGAACGTCTTCAAAAATATCACTTTCCGGTACGGGCTGGTTGATATCTTTCATGGCCTTTTTGAAGAGTTCGCGGTCTTCCGCTTCTTCAATAGCCGAAAGGCGCGTGCCCAGGAGCTGCACATGGTATTTTTCCAGTACGCCGGCATTAGCCAGTTCGACTGCCATATTCAGTCCGACCTGGCCGCCTAAAGTCGCCAGAAGTCCATCAGGACGTTCCTTTTCGATGACTTCTGTCACATAATCCAGGGAAATAGGTTCTACATAGACCCGGTCGGCAATGTCTTCATCGGTCATAATCGTCGCCGGGTTGCTATTGATCAGGACGACTTCCAGTCCTTCTTCTTTCAGGGCCCGGCAGGCCTGGGTACCGGCATAGTCAAATTCAGCAGCCTGACCGATAATAATCGGGCCAGAGCCGATAACGAGTACTTTCTTCAATCCTTCGATCATTTATTTCCCCTCCATCAGTTTGACAAATTGTTCAAAAAGATACAGATTGTCTGTCGGTCCCGGTGATGCTTCCGGATGATACTGAACGCAGAAGAAATTATATTTAGGATAGGCAAATCCTTCGAGCGTCTTATCGTGGAGATTGATATGCGTTACGATAGCATCGTCTGGCAATGTGTTTTCATCGATGACGTACCCGTGATTCTGGGACGTAATGTAGACCCGGCCGGTACGGACATCCTTGACGGGATGATTGGCACCGCGGTGACCGAACGTCAGCTTGCGGCTTTTAGCTCCGACGGAAAGACCCAGAAGCTGATGTCCCAGGCAGATGCCGAACATCGGCTTTTTGCCTATCAGTTTTTTGACTTCTTCAATAATTTCCGGCAGGTCCTGCGGGTCGCCCGGACCATTGGAAAGGAAAATACCATCAGGCTGGACGGCCAGCACGTCTTCGGCTTTCGTATATGCCGGGAAAACCGTAAGCCGGCAGTCATTGCGGATCAGGTCTTTCAGGATATTCGCTTTGGCACCAAAATCCATGACAGCGACGTGATAACGGCCCTGTCCCACCTGCCGCACACTGCCTGGCGTCACTTTCCTTACCAGCATCTTTTCCAGAGGCTGTGCCATGAGGTCTTTAATATCTTCTTCTGCCATCGTTTCCGGTACGATGACACCTTTCATTACCCCCTGGCTGCGGATAGCCCGTGTGATGGCACGCGTATCGACGCCATACAAGCAGGGAATGTGATGCGTCATGATAAATGTAGAAAGATTACCTTCATTCTGCCAGTTGCTGGGCATATCGCACAATTCACTGACAATGAAGCCTGCCGCATAGGGACGATCTGCCTGTTCGATTTCATGGAATAGACCATAATTGCCGATAAGCGGATATGTCATGGTAATAATCTGGCCAGCATAGGAAGGATCCGTAAAGGTTTCCTGATAACCGGTCATGCCCGTATTGAAAACGACTTCCCCTACGGCCGGCGTATCCATCAGCATCTGTCCATAAAATTTCTGTCCATTTGCTAAAATGAGGCATCCTTTCATTTTAAGACCACCCCGTCCTTCATAACGAATTCACCATCTACAACAGTAGCCACGGCTTTACCTGTAAAAATCATTTCATCAAAAGGTGACGATTTGCCTTTAGAATAGAACGAAGAGGCATCGACCGTCCATTCTTTGTCGAGGTCAATAATAGTAAGGTCTGCGTCTTTTCCTTCAACAATGACGCCCGCATCGAGGCCCAGCAATCCGGCCGGTGCGGTAGACATGGCGCGGACAATCGTCATGAGATCAACCGTTCCTGTATGATACAAATGAGTCAGGACAGCACCTACACTCGTTTCCAGTCCGACAAAACCACTCGGGGCCAGGCTGAATTCCTGATCTTTTTCGTCCCACGTATGCGGGGCATGGTCGGTCACGATGGCATCAATCGTGCCATCTTTCAATCCTTCTACGACAGCAGCCCGGTGTTCTTCCGAACGCAGTGGCGGATTGACTTTGAACCGCGGATCATACGTACGCAGTGCTTCATCGGTCAGAATCATATGCTGTGGTGTCGCTTCGGCTGTAATCTTAAGTCCCTTAGCTTTGGCACGGCGTACCATGTCGACGGCATGTTTTGTACTGATATGAGCAATATGGACAGGCGTATCTGTAATTTCCGAAAGAATGATGTCACGGGCAACGGCGATGTCTTCTGCCGCAGCCGGTCTGCCTTTAAGTCCCAGTTCTGCCGAAACGATGCCTTCATGCATCTGGCCGCCGGATACGAGAGATGTTTCTTCACAATGATCGATGACGATTTTGTGGAACATGCTGGCATATTCCATAGCCTTCCGCATGAAATCACTATCTTCCACGAAACGGCCATCATCAGAAAAAGCAACGACACCGGCTTTTGCCATCCCGCCCATAGCAGATAATTCTTTACCTTCCAGTCCTTTGGAAATGGCACCAATGACTTCAACTTTGACGACGCCTTCATGTTCGGCCTTATATTTCATTCCTTCTACCAGAATCGCTTTATCGATGACCGGGTTGGTATTAGGCATGGTAGCGACGCGGGTAATGCCACCGGCGGCTGCAGCCTGGGTACCTGTTACAACCGTTTCCTTGGCACTCTGACCCGGCTGGCGCAAATGGACATGCATATCGATAAATCCTGGAGCTACGACGAGACCGGACGCATCGTATACTTCCGCCCCATCGGCAGGAAGATTTTTACCTATAGTTTTGATTTTACCATTTTCAATGAGAATATCGCATACTTCATCCTGATTTACGGCCGGATTAACCACTCTGCCGCCTTTAACGAGTAATGTCAACGTCATCGCCTCCCATGATAGTCAGATATAAGACAGCCATACGGACTGAAACACCATTTTTTACCTGTTCCTGAATGGAGGATTGTGTCCAGTAGCATGTATCTGTATCAATTTCAATGCCGCGGTTCATTGGACCGGGATGCATAATAAGTACATCTTTTTTTGCGTTCTTCAGCCGTTTCTGGTTGACTCCGAAAAATGTATTATATTCGCCAGGTCCCGGGAAGAAGCCGACACCCTGACGTTCGCGCTGAATCCGCAGTACATTGACGACATCGGCATCCTTCAGGGCTTCATCGAGATCATAATGAACGGTAACACCCATGGCCGCCAGTTCGGGCTGCAACAGCGTACGCGGACCGACAAGGTGTACATCAGCACCCATCGTCTTGAGGCCATAAATATTGGACCGGGCTACGCGGCCATGGTCGATATCTCCTACAATGACTACTTTCAGTCCGTCAATATGACCTTTGACTTCCTGGATAGTGAACAGGTCCAGAAGAGCCTGTGTCGGATGTTCATGCGTACCATCGCCACCATTGATGATGACCGGAGAAACACATTTGCTGGCATAAAGAGGAGACCCTTCCTGTTTGTGTCTCATGACGATGGCATCCACTCCCATGGCCGTTACTGTCAGAAGAGTATCACGGAAACTTTCTCCTTTCTGGATAGAGCTGCCGCTCGGCGTGAAGTTGATGACATCAGCATCGAGATACTTGGCAGCCATTTCAAAAGAACCCCGTGTACGCGTACTCGGTTCCCAGAACATGTTGACAATAGATTTACCCTGTAACAGGTGTAATTTTTTATTGTCGCTATTGACAACTTCTTTCATTTTTCTGGCAACGCGCAGCACGAGCTCGATTTCTTCTTTGGGTACTCCCTGCAATCCCAACAGGCTTTTGCCCTGTATACTGACCATGGAAATCCTCCTTTGTAAAAAAAGACCTTCGCCGAAAGGCAAAGGTCATATCAAGGCATACGTAACATATGTCCCTTTTTAGCCTCTCTGGACTATATTAAAGGTACGTATAGAAATCAACAGAATCAGCGCAGCCTCACAGGACTGCCGCCTGAATCTTTCTTTATTATTTTATATAGATGTCCTTTTAAAGTCAAGGAAAATTTTTGACAAAAAAATTTTTAATTATACCATTTTGGTACATTGACATACATGTTTTCCGACTCATCCCAGAAATCTTCTTCCTCCATATACTCATCCGCATCGGCTATGGCTTCGGCTATGTGACCGGCTTCTTCTTCCATATCATTGACGCAGGCTTCGGCCAGCCGGAGCTGGGCTTCCATTTCTTCTGTCCGCCCGTCTCTGCGCGCCTGGAAATAATCCCGCATAGCCAGAATCAACGTTCCGGCACTGACTTGTACCTTGTAACTTGTATTTTTTTTCATGTATCCTCCTGAAACAACAGCCTCCAGACGACTGCAAATAATTCATCCATGCTCTTTCTATTGTACCACTTCCGTCAAGTGCCTCAGGCCTGTTGGAAGTAAAAATTTCCGGCTGTATTCCTCTCATAAAAATGTTACAATAAAGGAAATACATTACAGGAGGAATTCCATCGTGCCACAACGCCATTACCTGAGGGGTTATCTCTGTGCTGGCGGTGGTGCAGTTATCTGGGGACTGACCGGTACGGCCGACCAGTATCTGCTCCACCATTACACCATTGATTCGTTCTGGATTTCCAGCGTCCGCCTCATCGGCGCCGGTCTGTTTCTGATGCTCATGGCAGCTCCTCATTATAGAGCGATGAAAGACATGCTGAAGATACGCCGCAATGTCATTCTGCTTCTCTGTTATTCTATCTTTGGCCTGCTCATGAGTCAGACGGCATTTTATACGACCATCCAATATGCCAATGCCGGTACGGCCGCCGTCCTGCAGACGTTATGTGTCGTGATGATGGCTGTCATCGTCTGTTTCCGCGGCCACCGCCTGCCTACACGGGCCGAAACACTATCCGTCTTTCTGGCTCTGGCCGGCGTCTTCCTCATCGCTACCAACGGAGACCCATCTACGATGGTATTGTCTTCCAAGGCCCTTATGTGGGGACTGATTACAGCCGTCGCCAGTGTCTGTTATTCATTTCTGGCACAGGATCTGGTCTGGCACTGGGGCAGTATTACCGTCAACGCCCTGGGCATGTTCATCGGCGGAGTCGTTTTCTGCTGTTTCCTGCACCCCTGGACCATTCCCACTGACCTCGATATGACAGGGTATCTGCTTCTGGCCGCCGTCGTACTCATCGGTACGGTCCTGACATACAATCTCTTTTTGCGCGGCGTCGGTGACATCGGTCCTGTCAAAGCCACCCTGCTGGGAACACTGGAACCGGTAACCTCCTCTATTGCATCGGCTGTTTTTCTCGGTACCGTTTTCTATCTTCCCGAACTCATCGGATTCGCCTGCATCCTGGCTACCGTATTTCTTGTCACACTTCAGCGCAGGCAGCCTGCATAAAAAAACTGGCTTTCCTCTAAACGGAAAAGCCAGTTTTTTATAATATTATTTACCATGTAAAAGCATCATCACCGACACCGAGAGGAACTTCCGGGAATCCCGACGGCACAGGCTGGACCAGCATAAAAATCAATACAGTAAGTACAGTCAGTCCCAGAGCCAGGTAGGAAAAATGGGAACGCGTACTGTGTTCGTAGAGTCCGAAAAGGCGGATGCCAATGGCCGCTCCAATAGAAGTAAACAGCGACCCCAGAGAAAAGTACTGATACAGGAAATAGGATACAATCAGTCCGATGACCATAGCCGTATTGAGTACGATGGGATAGCACCGCGATAAGGCAGACGGTGTATTTCGCCGCATGGCCGCAAACCAGTCCGACGCATCGATGCCTGTAAGCCCCGTAACGAACGCACTTCCATAAAGAAGCTTATCCCATATGTCCGTAAGCTGATTGCGGTTGCCACTGCGCCACATAAGGAACGCATAGGCCAGTATCATGATGCCGGCAAAAATATAATAGTATTCAGCAGGCAGGAACTGTACCAATGCTACGCCTGCCACGACACAGACTGATCCGATGGCACATAATGTGACAAGCTGCTGCCGGGCGGGGCGCACTTTTTTATCCATGGCAAAATATACTTTTGCAAAGATTTCCAATAAAAAGACGGCGACAAAAAATACAATACCAAAAAAGGCATTCAGAGCCGTCAGCGCTATCATGACCAGAATAGGAATTGCCAGTTTAAAACCGGGGAAGAAATAAAATTCCTTTAACTTCATCAGATGCTGCTGAGAATAAATCGTGAAATACGTAAACACATTGAAAAGCAGCATGGCGACCACTGCTTCAACCGGCTTTGCCCCCATGTACAACAGCGTCATAAGCGTACACATACTCATATTGACACCGGTAAAACGGGCAAATACAGCTGCTACCAAGCCTGCATTAAAGAAAGGCAAAATAGCCCATAACATATCCATAGTAACAATCTCTCCTACAAGTTATTTCAGATGGTGGCTGCCCCGTTCCGTCATGGGAATTCCCTGTTTGCAAAGCGGGCATTCTTCCGGTTTGTATGTTGGAACCGTCAGATGAAGGAGAGCCTGCACCTTATCTTTAGGTACGCCGAATTCGGCTTTGCCGCCGCTGCGGTCAACGAGAAGGCCGACTCCGACAATGACGCCACCAGCTTTTTTGACTACATCGACTACTTCCTGAACGCTTCCGCCAGTAGTCACGATATCTTCTACAATCAGAACGCGTTCGCCCGGTTCAATATGGAATCCCCGGCGCAGTGTCATGACGCCTTTTTCCCTTTCCGTAAAGATAGCCCGTGTACCCAGAGCCTTGCCGACTTCATGAGCCAGCAGGATACCGCCCGTCATAGGCCCCATAACGGTCTGGACATTCTGATCCTTAAACCGTTCTGCCAGTTCCTTACAAAGCTTTTCTGTATATTCCGGATGCTGGAGGACATTAAATTTTTCTACATATAAGGGGCTGTGCAGGCCGGATGTCAAAAGGAAATGACCTTCCAATACAGCTTTCGTTTCTACTAATAATTGTCTTACTTCTTCTTCAGATAACATTGCCAATCATACCTCCTGTATTTCTTCTAAAATTTTATCGGCAGCACATGCCGGATCAGCCGCTTTCGTAATAGGCCGTCCGATGACCAGGTGAGATGCTCCATCATGCAATGCCTGAGATGGCGTCGTAAAGCGTTTTTGGTCATCTGCTACAGCAAAGGACGGACGGATTCCCGGAGTAACAATCAGAAAATCCGGGCCATTCATTTCCCGTATTTCCCGCGCTTCATAGGGAGACGAAACAGTTCCATCAATACCCGATTCTTTAGCCAGGGCCGCCAGCTTTTTGACTTCTTCAGCAATGCTGCAGGCTCCTCCTACTTCTCTCCATGCCGTTTCATCTATACTCGTCAGGATGGTTACAGCCAGCAGACGGGGCCGGGCAATTTGCAGGCGGGCCGATTCTTCCCGTGCAGCTGCTGCCGCAGCTTCCATCATGGATCTGCCTCCCATTCCATGAAGAGTCATCAGATCCACTCCCAGACGGGTAAGGGCCCGTACGCTCTGGGCTACGGTATTAGGGATATCGTGAAGTTTTAAATCCAGAAACACATGTTTCCCCTGTTCTTTCAGATAGCGTACCGTATCAGGTCCGGCACTATAAAACAGCTCCATACCGACTTTGTAGAAAGAAATGCGGTCTCCTAAAGTTTCTACGAGACGTTTCATATCTTCCAGCGAATGTACATCCAGAGCTGTAATAATACGATCATCTGCCATGGTATTCCTCCTGTCACAACGTATTGCCAATCCGCAATCACACAGCTTTAAAGGCATATCTATGTAATTATGACATGGTTTATATAGAGTGTCAACTAAAAGCCTTTCTCTGACGGCCCGTACCACTAAGCATTACATGGCTTCATGGCTAATAGCCTGTACGGCCCGGTCATATACATCCTGCAACGTATGTTTTTGCAATTCTTCTTCAAACTTCTGCTGTATATCATCCAGAATTCCTTCCAGACTCTGATGAATATTTCTGCCAACAGGACACTTATCATTGGGGTGCTCATGAAAATGGAACAGGCTTTCATCAGGCTTCTTTTCTACGGCCTGGTAAACATCGAGAAATGTAATTTCCGTCAAAGGCCGCGTCAGGGTAATACCGCCGGGACCACGCTTAATATCAATAACGCCAGCCTCCCGGAGCTGGGACATGATATTTCGGATAATAACTGGGTTATTTCCTACACTGCCTGCCAAAAAATCACTAGTTACTTTATAATTGCCGGAAAAATACCGGACAGCTGTCAATACATGTATCGCAATAGTAAATTTTGTAGAAATCTGCATGCTTCACACCTCTTTGTCAATCTATCATTCATTATACAAAAGTATATCAGGAAAGCCCCCACTTGTCTCTCTTTTTAGCAGATGTAGATAAACAAAATCTTGTTTTATGTTTTTAGTCAAATATCATTATGAAGTCAAAGTCTAGGAAAGTCTTTTGCCTCCTGTTGTAATAACAACAGATTTACAGGATACATCCGTGCTATAGTACAGACAGACAAAGATAAGTCACATAAATCCATAGATATTTTCAACAGGAGGAATATATGATGAATGAAAAAACAATGACCGTAACAGAAGATATGCTCATGGGAGACATTATGCGCAGCTACCCCGAAGTAGTAGACACATTATTGGAACAGGGTATGCATTGCCTGGGCTGCCCGTCATCCCAGCAGGAAAGCCTGGCAAATGCCTGCTATGTACATGGCCTCGACGCCCGCACCGTAACGGCCGCCGTCAACGCCACCATTCAGGCACATCGTGCATAAAGGAGGAAGCAGATTATGAGTAAATTTTTAGGACCTGTCCATTTCTGGTTATATCACAAAATACAGTTTCAGGAATCCCTTATAGACGCTCTCATTTCCTGCGCCGTACAGAAAGGCTGGAACGATGAAGATCTGACCCGTTTCAGTTGCCCGGACCGCCGTCAGCTTGATGAAATCATTGACGAAACCAATATTCATGGCTGGCTGCAGACACGCATCCAGGATGCAGAAACCCGGTATGCCAGCCTCGTCCTGTACCTTGCCGGCTCTGATGAAACCCGTCTGAAAGTGCTGGAACAAGCAGCTGGCGATTTTGGTGCCGCCCAAAACCTGCAAGCTGCTACCGCGCCGGAAGCCTTCCACCGTCTCGATGACCTGCTCCTCGACGGTATGCCGTGTGATCAGATTAACCGCGTCTCTCACAGCAGTGATGATGTCATTACCTGGATACAGTCTGCTGACATCCACAGTGATTACTGGCAGGGACATGGTCAATGGTATTATCTGCTCCGTCAGGCTCTGATAGCTGGCCTGTTATCCCACACCGATTATTCATTTCTTCATAAAGAAGACGGCTCATTCCATATCGTGAAAAAAGCCGCCTGAGAAAGGCAGGATACGTATGTATTGTACAGAAGTTATGGTAAAACAGCATGCCAATATTTCGCGGATGCTGAAGGTAATAGAAAAGGCCTGCTGTGCTGTTTTGGATGGTTCCCCCATCGATTACAATGAATTTACAGAAATTCTGAAATTTATCCGTACCTATGCAGACGGACATCATCACCGCCGGGAAGAACTTGTCTTATTTCCCGAAATGGTACAACATCTGGAAAAAATCGCCTCCGTCATCATTAATCACGGCATGCTTGTTGAGCATGATCTCATCCGTGCCCATGTCCGTGCGTTGGATGACGCATTGAAAAACTATCAGGCTCATCCTGATACGTTATATAAACTCCAGATCCTGACAGAAGCCATGGCCTATGTAAACCGCCTGCAGGCTCATGTCGATAAAGAAAATACGGTCGTATACCCTATGGCAGACCGCAGCCTGCCGGCAGAGATAAAAGAAAAGATTGATGCTGCAGTTCATAATATGGAAAAAGAAGAAGGACAGGATTTTGCTGCTCCTTATCTGTCTCTGCTGGAACGACTGGAACATAAATATCATATCGCATAATAAGAATAGACAAGGACCGCCGCCCCATATCCGGGCAGCGGTCCTTATTTATTACACGGTCCAGGTTATTTCCACAGGACGTTAGAATTTTGTACGGCGTATTTGCCACCGCTAACCTCAATAGTAGTACCGGTAATATAACTGGCTGCATCCGATGCCAGAAAAATAAGAACCTTAGCCATTTCTTCGGGAGAACCCACCCGGTGGAGGGCAATCGCATCGATGAGTGATCCCGTAATATCAGCAGCAATGCGGTCCGCATTCATAGGAGTATCAATCACACCAGGTACATAGGCATTGACCCGGATATGCTGGGGAGCCAGTTCAGCTGCCATCGTCTTTGTCATATTCGTAACGGCTGCTTTCGTAGCACCGTACATCGTACCTCCCACAGAAGGGACAAGCGAAGCGTAGGAAGAAGCGTTCAAAATAACGCCGCCTTTTTCGCCCATAGCCCGGGCAGCAATCTGTGTCCCAAAGAGGACACCTGTCAGATTGACCCGCACCATTTTTTCCCAGTCTGATAAGGTAATATCCATAAGTTTTTTGCCAATATTGATGCCGGCATTATTTATCCAGATATCGATATGACCATATTGGCCCAGTACCTCGTCAGCAAACCGCTGCAGCTCTTCTATATTACCGGCATCAGCCTGAGCCGCAAATACGGTCACACCTGCCGCGTGGCATTCCTGATTAAACGCTTCGATTCTCTTCTGAGTTCTGCCACAGACAGCAACGGCTGCTCCCTCCCGGCAAAAGCCGATGGCGCAGGCCGCGCCGATGCCAGCCGTACCACCCGTAATGACAACTACTTTTCCTTTCAATCCTAATTCCATGTTGAACCTCCTATCCTGTTTTCTATGAATATGATATCATGCTTCTCCCGGCAGCACAAATCCCCTGTCCACATTAAAGCGTATCATATTTTTATTATTTAATATTGATTATTTGTTGACAGGATGAGTGGAAGATGTTACAATACAACCATCGAAAGAGAAATGATTTAGTTGATAAAGAATATAGGAGGTTATACGTTATGGAATTAAAAGGATCAAAGACTGAAAAAAATTTACAGGCTGCATTTGCTGGTGAATCTCAGGCACGCAATAAATACACCTACTATGCCAGTGTAGCTAAAAAAGCCGGTTACGAACAAATCAAAGCATTCTTCGAAGAAACAGCCAATAATGAAAAAGAACATGCAAAAATCTGGTTCAAACTGCTCAACGGTGGCGAATTGCCAAATGACATCAATGCATTAAAAGACGCCGCTGCCGGTGAACATTATGAATGGACCGAAATGTATCCGACGTTTGCAAAAGAAGCTCGTGAAGAAGGCTTCAATACGATTGCCTATTTATTTGAAAAAGTAGCAGAAATCGAAAAACATCACGAAGAACGGTATTTGGCACTGCTGGCAAATGTAGAAAACGGTACCGCTTTCAAGAAACCTGAAAAGAGAACATGGGTCTGCCGTAACTGTGGATACATCGTCGAAGCTGATGAAGCACCGAAAGTTTGCCCCGTATGCGCTCATCCCCAGTCCTTCTTCGAATTGAAAAACGACAACTATTAATAAGAATATAGTAATGTGATACCGAAAAAAACAAGAACCATTTTATATGTGGTTCTTGTTTTTTTACGTAAGCGTAAAATCAAACTGTGTATGTAAAATGCCGGACGTTAGAAAAAGCTCTCAGATTACCTATCGGATGATGGTATATTATCTCATGAAAGAAAATCTGGGTAAATCCCCCCTTTTATTATTCGCTTACCCTGGGAGGATAGGAAACCGCCACTCCTCACTTCCCACTAATCACTAACCACAAAAAAAAGCACTAGCTTATGCTAGTGCTTTTTTCCACAATCAGC